>NZ_KV827816.1:318388-513352 GCF_001836235.1 Bacillus sp. HMSC036E02
AATGATGTTATGATTAATGGTAAGCAACATCTTGTGTTTCTGAATCCCCTGCAAGTAAATCATCAGTTGTAAACTGAATATCCTTTACCTTGTCTTTTCCATCGTCAAGTATTAAACCAATAATACCATCTCTTGTTTCACCAGGCTTATAGTCTTCTCTTGATACATTTTTTGTACCAACTAACGTATCTTCGTCATATAAAAAGTTTTGAGTGGCTACTTTAAAATGTTGCTTACCATTAATCATAACATCATTCATAGAGAAAAATTGCATATTTTTATTTCCGGTATTCTCCACTTTATATGTAATCTCAACGTAACGAATTGTATTACTAATCTCTGTTCCACTTAGCGATGCATATAATTCTGCATCTTCTTGGCTTACTTTATCCCCTAATCTCCGTTTTACTTCTTCAGGGGTTAGTGCCGTGTATACTTTCAATGTTTTTTTTGCCTTTTCACTCATCTGTGATAAAGAAATTACTTTCACATCTTGTACGTGAATTTTCATTGGCGCTACTTCAAATGTTTGATTCACAGAATGCATCTGCTCTAACTTGAAAGTACCCCATCCTGTTTCTTTCACTTTTTGTCCTACTTTTTTCAGCTCACGCCCACCATATTCTTTTGTTTTAGGAATAGATTCTTTCTTCTTTGGTTCAGCTTTCTTTTCTTCTTGATGGAAGCAACCACTTAACATAAGAAGAAAACTACATAAAACAAAAATACTTTTCCATGCTTTCATCATTTCATTTCTCCTAACGCTATCATTCATGAATATAAAATTAGTCCCTGGCTTTGTAAACTATAGAAACAATGACAAGTCCACAAAATGAACTTGTCAGTCCAGATACTATTATACCTCCAATTTGGAAAATATGAAAATAGGGATCTAGGAACGCGTGCACGATAAATATAATAGTTGCTACAACAATTACTGAAACCCAATACTTTCTTTTTTCCGAAGCTAAAATAAGATCTTTACCCATTTCATTTCTATACTTCCATAAAACGTATACTAATAGTAGAACACCAATACATGTACTTCCATGTTGCATATATTTATAAACAGAGATACCGTACCATTCTCTTTGTAATAATGGTATTTTCATAACAAAATAGCCTGTATTATGAGTAAATGCATCCCAAACGACATGCGTGAGCATACCGAATAATGCAGAATAGCAAAATACAAAGAATTCTTTCCATGTATATAGCCCCCACCTCTCATCTATTGCATATGAATAATAACCAGCAAACGGTTTAGGCAAATGCGTTATAAACGGCTTTTTTAAAATGTAATGATATATGTATGCTAACAAAAAGACAAGTGGTAAATTGAAATATAAGAATCCAAGCCACGTATGCCCAATTACACCATACGGTCTAAAGTGTAAGAAATATTCAAAGTCAGGCGCCATACTACCTAATATAAGAGCCGTTACTGAAATATGTTTAGAATGCTTTTTCGCAAAAGGAAGAACTGCTGCTGGATGTGCAAATGTAAACGGCATACTTTAACTCCTTCTCACATTTTCAATAGAATACCATATATCATAACGAGAGAATGGATCTTCATGCAATATTTATTTTCACATTGGAATATGATAGTTTAAATGATATAATCCACATAAAATATTCAGAAAATAAGGAAGGAATTCAGGTGTCATTAACACTTGTATTTGCCGCCTTTTTAGAATCAAAATCCGTTATGAATTGAGGTTTATATATTGATTGACGTACCCTTTTTACAAAATGTTACATTAAAAAAAGAAAATATCCCTAATTTTTCCGGATATCCTTACTGCTTACCTGCTATCCGAACATTACAATCACTAGTTTTTCATCCAAATGTAACATTCATTATTGGAGAAAATGGAACGGGTAAATCAACATTACTTGAAGGAATTGCAATTGCGTTAGGCTTTAATGCAGAAGGTGGAACGAAGAATTTCCGCTTTAGCACTAACGATTCACATTCATCTTTACATGAATACCTTCGAATTTCCAAAAGTTTCAATACACCAAACGACGGTTTCTTTCTTCGCGCTGAATCATTTTATAACGTTGCTTCTTATATTGATGAAATAGATGCTATAAAATCTTACGGCGGCGTTTCACTACACGAACAATCTCACGGCGAATCATTCTTTTCCTTATTTATGAACCGTTTTTCAGGACAAGGTTTATACATTTTAGATGAGCCTGAGGCAGCTTTATCACCAATGAGACAACTTTCCATGCTCATTCGAATGCATGAGCTAGTGGAACAAGGTTCACAATTTGTTATTGCGACGCATTCTCCTATTTTAATGGCCTACCCTGAATCCACTATATATTCTTTAACACAAGAAGGGATTCACGAATCCACATTAGAAGAAACTGAGCATTACCAAACGACGAAACTTTTCTTTGAAAATCGTGATCGATTATTTCATCATCTATTTGAGTCGTAAAAAAAGAAGCAGCAATAGCTGCTTCTTTTTTATAGTGCTTCTATAAATAAGGCAACCCCGATACCGCCACCGACGCATAAAGAGGCAATTCCTTTTTCTAACCCACGTCTTTTTAATTCGTGAATTAAACTTACTGTAATACGAGCCCCTGTACAACCAATTGGATGCCCAAGTCCTACGCCACTACCGTTTACGTTCACTTTTTCACGGTCTAAGCCTAACTCTTTCTCTACAGCTAAATATTGAGCCGCGAAAGCTTCATTAATTTCAAGTAAATCTGCATCTTCCAATGACCAATCTACTTTTTCTAAACCTTTACGAATTGCTGGTGCTGGTCCAATACCCATAATTTTCGGGTCTACTCCAGCTACTGAATATCCAACAATTCTAGCTAACGGTTGTAAGCCTTTTTCTTTCGCTTTTTCTTCGCTCATTAATACTAGAACTGCACTTCCGTCATTCAGGCCAGATGCATTACCTGCAGTTACAGACCCATCTTTACGGAATGCTGGTTTTAACCCTGCTAATTTTTCCGCTGTAATATCTGCACGTGGATGCTCATCCTTCGAAAATACTACTTCTTTTCTACGTTCTTTTATTGTAATAGGAACAATTTGATCGTCAAAGTGTCCAGACTCGATTGCCTTCAGTGCCAATGTATGACTGCGAAGAGCAACTTCATCTTGTTCCTCTCTTGTAATTTCATATTGTTCAACTAAATTTTCCGCTGTTTCACCCATCATAATATGGTGAATCGGATCTTCTAACACTTCCCACACCGTATCACGAATTTCTCCGTGCTGTAGACGTTGTCCCCAGCGGTGCTGTTTCAATGCATAAGGGCTCGAACTCATCGCTTCTACTCCACCTGCAACAACAACATCACTTACACCTAATTGGATTTGCATTGCAGCTGACATAATTGCTTGCATACCTGAAGAACATTGACGTTGGATTGTATACCCTGTAACTGTGTCAGGAAATCCTGCCGCTAATGCAGCTGTTCTCGCTGTATTTGCTTCATCAGTTCTTTGAATACAATGACCTAAAATTACTTCATCAACTTCATGTGGTTCTACCCCGCCTCGTTTTACAGCTTCCTGAAGTACAGGAACAGCTAATTCTACTGGCGTTACATTTTTTAGCGCTCCTCCAAAAGTTCCAATTGGCGAACGAACTGCAGCTGTAATAACAACATTATGCATTTTGTACTTGCCCCTCTCTTATGTACCCTAGTAAGTTTTTAGGTGAAATTCCATAAGATGTATATCTATAGCTATCATACTATAAACATACTAAAAAATCAAAATATTTAATATAATAAAAATAGAAGGAATTAACCTTCTATTCTGTCAGTGCATATAAAAACTTTTGCAAAATTTTCTCTGTCGTTTCATTCAATTTTGGCAACTTATCTACTGGAAAATATTGAAGTTTCAACCCTTCATGATCGAGCTTTAATTCCCCGCTCACATGATGTGCCTGATACAGATGAATGACATTGAAAATTTCATCGCCATTCGGATAACGAAAATATACTTCTTTTCCTGATAGAACACCAAGAAATTGCATTATTTTTGCAGTTAACCCCGTTTCCTCAAATAACTCTCTACGTGCCGTTTCTTCTGTCGTTTCACCCAGTTCCATCGCCCCGCCAGGTACACCCCAATCATATGTATCTGAACGATATTGAAGCAATACTTCTTGTTTATCATTTAATATAATGATTGCTGATCCTACGAGAATAAGCGGTCTTGTACCAACGACTTTTCGTAACTCTTCAATATACCCCATATGTAAATTCCCCTTTCCCTAACCTCCCTTATCATAACAAAATTTCTCTCTTTTTGTTCATGTAATTTTAAAGAAAAAAAGGAAGCTTTCGCCTCCGTTTTTTCATCTTTATTTCTTAAAACTTTCATATTTTACAGCTTCAAAAGCTTCCTCAATTTCATCATTACGATAATGGACATATGTAAAACGACCCAATTCTACTAATCTTGCTATTTCCTGTAACGCTTTATGCTGCTCATATGTTTCTTTCAGCTTAATATGTACATAAAACTTCATTAAAGGATGTTCATATAAAGGTTCTCCCACCTCTACATATACATCTTCAACCCCTTGTACAACTCTTACATAACTCGCAAATTGATAAAGTGCTTCTCTGTCTGAAACGATTTTTAATGTATACATATATTCTCCCCCTTTCCTTTACTATATCAAAAAGACGACCATACCATGTTATAGAACTATGAAATTTTTTCGACTTGTCATCTATATATTCAATAAAGAAGGCGTTTATCCATACATGACATCTTTTCCCCACATATATTATAGGAAGAACTTTTTTTCATTTGAGGTGTTCCTTATGGATCCATACGTCAATATATGTATTTGCATTACTCCCGGCGCCGATATTTCTGATGACCGCATCGCAAAAGATTTAGCTGTTGCAGAATCAATTTGGCACCCCATTACATTTCAAATTCAAGAAGTAATTGTATTAAATGAACTTTTCCGTTTTTTTGACCGTGAAATCAGTTATAAAAATTCCATTCAAAGTCAAGAAAAGTTGGCATCCTTTTTCCAAACATGTGTAAATGAAGCTCCTGAATGCGACCTTTATATTTGTTATATTGGCAGTGATTATTTCAAAGAAACAGCAGTAATTGCCTGCGCTTATTCTTTAGCAAAACAACAGCAACTTACTGGCTATATCGTTTTAACAAATTCGGCTGCCCCTATGAAAAATATATATACGCTCGCTCACGAAATCGGTCATATTTTATTTACAAGACGTATTCATGGAAAACTTACTCATGCAGATCCTCATTCTCCAACCGGCTCGGAGCACCACCCTTCTCCAACAAATCTTATGTATCCGATAGTCCCTCGTCCAGAAAACGTTCATATTCATTCCTTATTAACAGCAGAACAAAAAGCGCTCTCTTTACAAAGCTCTTTATTACAAAGAAAAAAACAGTAACCCTCATGTTACTGTTTAAAACAACTTATTCCAATCAACAAAACAAATCCCGGCTGCTAGAAATAAAAATAGACAACTAAATGTAAATGTAATCCCTCTAAAAATCCCTATATAATATTTCTTTGGAAATAATTTTTGGTATATCCAGAGCAGCCGCTTTTTATTGAATTTCTAGTTCATACTTTTTCTTTCTTCAATTTTTAAAGACCATTTCATTAATCCATATATACTTCCATACATAAGTAAGACCTTTGCAATTCCCCAAAATACATTACTTTCTTCTAAGTCTTTAAATAAGAACATAATCATAAGAGGAACAATTAGTACAAAAACACCCATCCAGCCAAGAACATATACTTCACCAATAAGAAGTAATAAAAAGATAATTGCTGCTAATATATATGTTTGCATTGTCGCCAATTGCAATACAGGTGTCCCATACCATTTATTCATAAACATCAATAACACCAATAATAAAATAGGAACCATTACTATTACATAAATCATTCCAAATTCTACTAATTTACTTTTAAAAGAAGACATTCTAAATGCAACAATCGTTCCAATAATCGTAATGATTAAAACGATAGGATAACCAATTAACTGTACATTTGTTAACGTAAATTGTTGATCTGGACTTCCAAATAAAATATTTGTCAGTAACCAATATCCACCAATACCAATAATCATCCCTAAAATACTTTTTATGCTCCCGCTTTTATCCTTCTCCATCTCTTTCGCTAATTCTTCCGCATACTCTTTTGGTGAGTCACCAAATATGTCACTTACTGTCTTTCCCTTTTTTTCACCTTCTATTAAATGAAGCTCTGCATCTTCTAGAAAAGCGTCCACATCTTCTTCTTTAATCCCTTTTGTTATTAAATATACTTTCGTATCGATTAAAAACTTTTCACCTTCTTTAGAAATCTTCATTATAACTCCTCCCTTATTTAACCATTTCTCTTCTATTCGTCTTCATCATAATTTCAACAAAAATTAAAATAAATAAACTTCCGTATAAACATATAATTTGAAATAGCATTGGCATAAGTTCTTCCGTTGTAAATGTTTTAAACACTAACATAATTGAAAGTGGAATGATTAAATATAAATTTTTAAACCATCCTTCAAAATATATATTTATAGTTACTGTGATGATAAAAATCCCACCAGACACTATATAACTTTGCACTTCGGTGAATGTGAGCATTTTTGTCGGATGTATCACATCTAATATCGTAACAGCTCCTAATAAAAACATTGGAGCAATCATAACTAAAGACCACATAGAAAACCATGTTTTTGTAAAGCTTGTTACGAAGGTCATTTTGCGAAGTAGAAAATTAGGACCTATAACAACTAAAATAAATGAAAAACTATAACCGATACACTGAATAAGTGAAATCTGTAACATTCCATGATTCACTATTAAGATAGAAGCAATAATCCAAAACGTTACGATATTCATTACTGTAAAACCAATTTGCTTCCACGTTTCCCGTCTATCCTTTTCCATTACCTTTACAAGTTCATGCGCATATTCTTTCGGGGAGCTTCCGAAAATATCTTCTACACTCTTCCCCTCACTCTCACCTTCTATTAAATGCAACTCTGCATCTTCTAAAAAGTTTTCAATATCACTTTCTTTTACACTCTTTGCCGTCAAAAATAATCTCATATCTAACAAAAACTTTCGTGCTTCTCTTGATAGCATTATTTTTTTCTCCCCTTCCCTACCAGTAGACGCTCTACACTACTTTGCATCGCTTCCCAGCGATCCATAAATTCATCAAGTGCTTCCTCGCCTTTTTCTGTTAATGTATAATATTTTCGCTTTGGACCAGATGGAGATTCCTTCATTACGCTTGTTATTAGTCCTTCTTTTTGCATTCGTATTAATAACGGATAAATACTCCCCTCACTCGCCATTGTAAAACCATACTTCGCTAGCTTTTCACTCATTTCATAACCGTATATTTCGCCTTCAGAAATAATAGCAAGTAAGCATCCTTCTAAAATCCCTTTCAGCATTTGACTTGTCGACATAATTCAAATCCTCCTACTATCTTGCTTTACAAAATAGTATAGCAAAGACTATTTTGCAAAACAAGATAGCTAACGATATTTTTTCCAAATGTTTGCAGGAATTTCATTATAGCTTCTCTAAATAGAGCACTATGAAAACTTTATTATGAAGGGATGTTTTTCATCATGGTTACAAATCGAGTTGTCTTTTTAACAGGTGCTGCAAGTGGCATTGGTTATGAAATGGGAAAGGCTTTTGCAAAAGAAGGTGCAAAAGTTGTGATTACCGATCGACTTGAAGAACGTGCAAAAGAAGCTGCTGAACAATTACAAAATGAAGGTTTTCAAGCTATCGGTTTAAAATGTGACGTTACATCTGAAGAGGAAATTACAGCAGCAATTTCTCAAACAGTTGATCATTTCGGTTCATTACATATATTAATTAACAACGCAGGAATGCAACACGTTTCACCCATTGAAGACTTTCCAACTGAAAAGTTCGAGCTACTAATTCAAATTATGCAAATTGCTCCGTTTATCGCAATTAAGCATGCCTTTCCGATTATGAAACAACAAAAATATGGTCGTATTATTAATGTCGCTTCTATTAACGGCCTTGTCGGATTTGCTGGAAAAGCTGCCTACAATAGTGCAAAACATGGCGTAATTGGATTAACAAAAGTTGCTGCTTTAGAAGGTGCTACGCATGGTATTACTGTTAATGCCCTTTGCCCTGGTTATGTCGATACCCCTCTTGTACGTAATCAACTACAAGACTTAGCTACTACACGAAATGTACCACTTGAAAATGTTTTAGAAGATGTTATTTATCCACTCGTCCCACAAAAGCGCTTATTACAAGTACAAGAAATCGCTGATTATGCGATGTTTTTAGCGAGTGAAAAAGCTAAAGGTATAACGGGACAAGCTGTTGTTATAGATGGTGGTTATACCGCTCAATAAAAATAAAGTTTGCTCAAGAAGAGCAAACTTTATTTTTATTCCCGAGGATCTTCGTACTTTAGTAATTGCCGCGGGAGCTTCTCAATTGCAACAATTACCCCCTCTAGTTTACTTTCAATACGGTGGAGTAAATATAATGTTACAACAATCGGAAACCCTACATTACCTATCATCTTGATCCACTCTTCCATCCTCTTCCCCTCCTTTCATTATATAAGTAAGAGAAAACACTGCATTTAGGCATAAAAAAACAAGCTATTATGTATTAGCTTGTTTTTCAAATAATGATGCAATTTCTCGTTTATAGTCCCCGCGTATAATACCTTTCTCAGTAATAATTCCTGTAATTAATTCATTCGTCGTTATGTCAAATGCTGGATTATAAACATCCGTTCCAATTGGTGCTACTTGTTTTCCAAAGATTTTCGTAACTTCTGTTTCATCTCTTTCTTCAATAATAATTTCAGCTCCAGTTTCTTTCGTAACATCAAATGTTGACAGTGGAGCAGCAACGTAAAATGGGATATTAAAGTGCTTTGCTAAAATAGCTAAATTCATTGTCCCTATTTTATTTGCCGTATCTCCATTTGCGACAATTCGATCCGCCCCTACAATAATTGCATTTATTTCTTTCGTTTGAATAGCATGAGCTGCAGTATTATCTGTAATAAGGGTCACATCAATATTTGCTTGCTTCAATTCCCACGTCGTTAAGCGACCACCTTGTAAAACTGGTCTCGTTTCACACGCATATGCATGTAAACGCACACCTTTCTCTTTTCCAATATAAAAGGGAGCTAATGCAGTTCCATATCTGGCAGTTGCGATACTTCCAGCGTTACAGATTGTTAAAATATTATCGCCATCTTTAAAACATGTTAACGCATATTCCCCAATATTTCGGCACACCTCTTCATCTTCCTGCTGAATGCGAAGCGCTTCTTCTTCTAATATTTTTTGTGCTTCTTTTATTGTAGTAATCTCTCGAATAGATTCTCTCATACGATCAATTGCCCAAAATAAATTTACTGCCGTTGGGCGTGATGTCCCTAAATAGTTACAGTCTCTATTAAACTTCTTTTGAAATTCTTCGATATGTAAAGTATTATATTTTTTCGCTGCAAGCGCCAAACCAAATGCAGCTACAATTCCAATTGCAGGCGCTCCGCGTACTTCTAACATTATGATACTTTTCCAAACCTCTTCAATAGTCGTTAATGTTTTGTATTCTGTGCTATGTGGCAATTTCGTTTGATTTAATACCGCAATTGCATCACCTTTCCAACTTACAGATCTCGGAACAGTAACGATTGTACTCATACTTTTACACCCCTTGAAACTGTCTGTTGAAATAATGTTCGAAACAGTTGAATATCAGCACTTTTAGATTCATATTTTATTAGTTCTTTTCCTAAGGATAGCGCTTGTTTCTTAGCTTGAATTCTTGTTTCTTTATTTTCTATTTCATCTAAATCTGCTACATGAGCTAAACCAATTGTTCTACGAATTAGTTCACATCCGGCAAATCCAACAGCATCAGTAAAGATATTTTGCAAAATAATTGGTAACCATTGTTTTTCTTTCGTATATGCTTCTACACCTTCCCCAATCCATAACTTTGTAAAAGTCTCTACAAAATAACTCCACGTCTTTTCTATATGAAAAAATAGTACTCTTCTCTTTTCTTCTTCTCTAGATAAAGCATTTAATAATAGATTTGCAATAAATTGACCTATGTCAAATCCAAATGGGCCATATGTCGCAAATTCTGGATCAATCACTTTCGTTTCAGAAGGTGACGAAAAAATACTACCAGTATGTAAATCACCATGAATAAGAGTTTCTTTTCTTGTTAAGAACTTATATTTATATTGTGCTACTTTTAGTTTTAAAGTTTTATCACTCCAAAGTTCATCAACCACGAGCTGTAAATCTGGCTCATAATCATTTGTATCATAATGTCCAAATGGATCTGTAAACACTAAATCCTCTGTAATTTTACAAAGGTCCGGATTTACAAAGGTACCTTCTAGTACCCTCTTCTCTTCTGACTGTAAACCAAAATCTGAAGTGTAAAATAAAACATGTGCTAGAAAACGACCAATATGCTGGGATAAAAGCGGATATTCTTCTCCGTCTATTAATCCTTTTCTTGTAATTGTTAGTCTTGATAAGTCTTCTATTACCGTTATCGCTAGCTCTTCATCATGACTGTACACTACTGGAACATAATCCGGTACATACTGCGCAAAAATTTGCAGTGCCTTTCTTTCAATCGTTGCTCTTTTTATAGACAATGGCCAGCTTTCACCAACTATTTTAGCATAAGGCAGTGCTTGTTTTATTATAATGGATTTCTCTCCATCATCTAATTTGAACACGTAATTTAAGTTTCCATCTCCAATTTCATGACAAATGACATTTGCCTTCTCTTCAAAATAGCCATGATCTTTCGCATATTGTACAGCTGTTATTTCTGTTAATGAATAATATCCCATCGTCTTCTCCCCCTTTTTAAATTCAGAGGTTTTTCTAACATAGAAAAACCTCTTTCCACTAAGAAAGAGGTTTGAAGTTTATCTTCTCCCCTCTTATCTGCCAGAAAGTTTTACTTTCTGCTGGAATTAGCACCGTGCCTTTTGGCGTAATAAACGCCCCATTTCACAATGGTATTACGGTCGGTTGCTGGGCTTCATCGGGCCAAATCCCTCCACCTGCTCTTGATAAGAGTTGTATAATTTTTTGAATTTTTAACTTTATGTTGAAGACTATACCAAGAATAAAAATCACTTGTCAACATTTTATTTGTATAATTCTGGACGGCGATCCGCAAAAACTGGAATTCCTTTACGTACTTCTTTAATTTTCTCGAATACAAGCTCTCCAAATAAAATTGATTCCTCTTCATTCGCCTCTACTACAACTTCACCCCAAGGATCCACAATTAAAGAATGACCTGCAAACACATTATTCGAATCCTTTCCTGCTCTATTACACGCAACAACATAACATTGATTTTCAACTGCTCTTGCTTGCAATAGCAAACGCCAATGTGCTAAACGAACTAATGGCCATTCAGCTACAACAAATAATAATTTTGCCCCTTTAGCAGTATGGACACGCATCCACTCTGGAAAACGAATGTCATAACAAATTGTTCCAGCGCATTCAACATCATCTAGCTTAAATTCGCCCGTACCATTACCAGCTATTAAATATTTATGTTCATCCATAAGCTGAAATAAATGTACTTTACTATATTCGTTGACTAGCTGTCCTTCATTATTTACAACATACATCGTATTTGTAACGCCTTGATCCGTTTGCTTCGCTATGGACCCACCAACAATATGTACATCATATTGCTTCGCCCATTCTATTAACTTTTCTTTCGTTTCTACTCCATCCCTATCTGCAATTTCAGAAAGTCTCGTTAAATCATATCCTGTTGTCCATAGTTCTGGTAAGACGATAACATCTGGCCTTTCCTTCATAGCTTCGCTTATTTTATTTTTAGCATTCTCAATATTTTTTTCTACATCTCCAAAAACAATATCCATTTGAATACATGCGACTTTCATTTTTTCAGCCCCATTCTTATTTTTCTCTTTACAAAATACTGGAAAGATTATATCATTTGTCACTAGAATTGTAACAACTTTCAAAAGAGGTGGAAAGTATGAAATTATTTCAACCTTCTGAGATAGTAACATCATTGCCAACACAATTTTTCGCTTCACTTGTTGCAAAAGTTAACAAAGTCGTTGCAGCTGGTCACGATGTTATTAATCTAGGTCAAGGTAATCCAGATCAACCAACACCGCAGCATATCGTAAAAGCTTTACAAAATGCTGCCGAAAAGACCATTCATCATAAATATCCGCCATTTCGCGGACATGAAAGCTTAAAGGAAGCCGTGGCTACATTCTATAAACGTGAATACGGCGTCGAATTAAACCCAAAAACTGAAGTTGCTATTTTGTTTGGCGGGAAGGCTGGACTAGTAGAATTACCGATTTGTTTTACAAATCCTGGTGATACGATTCTCGTTCCGGATCCAGGTTATCCAGATTATTTATCCGGGGTTGCTTTAGCAAAAGCACACTTTGAAACAATGCCGCTTATTGCAGAAAATAACTTTTTACCAGATTATACGAACATTGATGACTCTATTGCAGAGCGTGCAAAATTAATGTTTTTAAACTATCCAAATAATCCTACCGGTGCTACTGCATCAAAAGATTTTTTTGATGAAACCATTCACTTTGCTAATAAACATAATATATTAGTTGTTCACGATTTTGCTTATGGCGCTATCGGATTTGATGGTCAAAAACCTGTTAGTTTCTTGCAAGCAGATGGTGCGAAAGATATAGGAATTGAAATTTACACATTATCAAAAACTTTCAATATGGCTGGCTGGCGCATCGCTTTTGCTGTAGGGAATGAAAGTGTGATTGAAACAATTAACCTATTACAAGATCATATGTATGTTAGTATATTCGGTGCAGTTCAAGATGCTGCTCGAGAAGCGCTATTAAGTTCACAGTCTTGCGTAATAGACCTTGTAAATAGTTACGAATCTCGAAGAAACGCTCTTATTTCAGCCTGTCACTCAATTGGTTGGAATGTAGACATTCCAAAAGGATCATTCTTTGCATGGCTTCCCGTTCCAAAAGGATATACCTCTGAGCAATTTTCTGATATTTTACTAGAAAAAGCACATGTCGCAGTTGCTCCTGGTGTTGGATTTGGTGAGCATGGGGAAGGGTATGTCCGTGTTGGTCTCTTGCATGCAGAAGATAGATTACGAGAAGCCATTAATCGAATTGATAAATTAAATTTTTTCAAAAAGTAATTGACAACACGAAAAATATCTGACAAAATTCAGTTATCTTAAAAATTTAAACATTTCTAAATACTTCTTATCAAGAGCAGGTGGAGGGACGAGCCCGACGAAACCCGGCAACCGATCTACAATTGTAGACACGGTGCTAATTCTCGCAGCATTACGCTGACAGATAAGGAGCTGGTTGTAAAAAAACCTCTCCTTAGCTGAGAGGTTTTTTTATTTAACTAGGAGGTTATAACAATGAGCGGAATTATAGCGACGTATTTAATCCATGATGATTCACATAACTTAGAAAAAAAAGCTGAGCAAATTGCACTTGGTTTAACAATTGGCTCTTGGACTCATTTGCCACACTTATTGCAAGAACAATTAAAGCAGCATAAAGGCAACGTCATTCGTGTTGAGGAATTAGCTGAACATGAATATACCAATTCGTATTTACGTAAAAAAGTAAAACGCGGAATTATTAAAATCGAATATCCGCTATTAAACTTCAGTCCAGATTTACCAGCGATTTTAACGACTACATTTGGAAAGCTATCACTTGATGGCGAAGTAAAACTAATTGACTTAACTTTTTCAGACGAGTTAAAAAAACATTTTCCTGGTCCAAAATTCGGGATAGATGGTATTCGAAATCTTTTACAAGTGCATGATCGTCCCCTTTTAATGAGTATTTTTAAAGGAATGATTGGACGAAACATTGGGTATTTAAAAACGCAATTACGCGATCAAGCAATTGGTGGTGTAGATATAGTAAAAGATGATGAAATATTATTTGAAAATGCATTAACACCACTTACGAAACGCATTGTATCTGGAAAAGAAGTTTTACAATCTGTCTACGAAACATACGGTCATAAAACGTTATATGCCTTAAATTTAACAGGACGAACTTTTGATTTAAAAGAAAATGCTAAACGTGCAGTGCAAGCTGGAGCTGATATTCTATTATTTAACGTATTTGCTTACGGACTAGATGTACTACAATCACTTGCAGAAGATGATGAAATCCCAGTTCCTATTATGGCACATCCTGCTGTAAGTGGTGCTTATTCAGCATCCAAGTTATATGGAGTTTCATCACCATTATTACTTGGAAAGCTACTACGTTATGCTGGGGCTGACTTTTCATTATTCCCATCTCCATACGGAAGTGTTGCGCTAGAAAAAGAGGAGGCTCTTGCTATCTCAAAATATTTAACTGAAGACGATGCATTTTTCAAGAAGAGCTTTTCTGTTCCGTCTGCTGGTATTCATCCTGGTTTCGTTCCCTTTATTGTACGAGATTTCGGTAAAGATGTTGTTATTAATGCTGGCGGCGGGATACACGGACATCCAAATGGAGCGCAAGGCGGCGGTAAAGCTTTCCGTACTGCAATTGATGCTACTTTGCAAAATAAACCACTCCATGAAGTAGACGACATAAATTTGCATAGTGCACTACAAATATGGGGAAATCCCTCTTATGAGGTGAAATTATGAGTATTCAAGTATTTTGTGATTTCGATGGCACGATTACAAATAATGATAACATTATGTCCATTATGGAAAAATTCGCACCACCAGAAGCCGAAGAAGTAAAGAATAAAATTTTATCACAAGAACTATCCATTCAAGAAGGTGTTTCTCAATTATTTCAATTCATACCTACTAATCTGCACGATGATATTATTCAATTTTTAATAGAAACTGCTGAAATCCGTAGTGGTTTTCATGAGTTTATACAATTCGTAAAGAAAAATAACATTTCTTTTTACGTGATATCAGGTGGAATGGATTTCTTCGTCTATCCACTCTTACATGGAATCATTCCAAAAGAGCAAATTTATTGTAATGAAACAGACTTTTCAGCAGAGTTTATTACAGTTAAATGGCCTCATTCTTGTGATGATCATTGTCAAAATCATTGCGGATTATGTAAATCATCATTAATCCGTAAATTAAGTGATACAAATGACTTTCATATTGTAATTGGAGATTCTATTACTGATTTACAAGCCGCGAAACAAGCTGATAAAGTATTCGCTCGCGATTTTCTTATTACAAAGTGTGAAGAAAATCATATTGCTTATACACCGTTTGAAACATTTCAAGATGTGCAAGCTGAATTAAAACTTTTGTTGGAGGTGAAGGCATGAAACAACTTTTTCGTCAATGGTATGACTTAAGCGAGTTAAAAAAAGAGTTAACAACACGAAATTGGTTTCCAGCAACAAGTGGTAATATTTCTATAAAGGTTAGCCATGAACCACTTACTTTTCTTATTACAGCAAGCGGTAAAGATAAAACAAAAACCACTCCAGATGATTTTCTATTAGTAGATCATGTAGGAGTTCCCGTTTTAGAGACTGAATTACGCCCTTCAGCAGAAACAATATTGCATACACACATTTATAACAATACGAATGCCGGGTGCGTACTTCATGTTCATACAACTGATAATAATGTCATCACAAATTTATATAGTGATGCAGTCACCCTTCAAAATCAAGAAATTATTAAAGCTCTCGATATTTGGGAAGAAGGTGCAACAATTCAAATTCCTATTATTGAAAACCATGCCCATATCCCAACGCTTGGAGAAAACTTCCGAAAGCATATACAAGGAGATTCGGGTGCAGTATTAATCCGTAACCACGGTATTACCGTATGGGGTCGAGATAGCTTTGATGCAAAGAAGAGATTAGAAGCTTATGAGTTTTTATTCCAATTTCATATAAAACTATTATCAATTCAAGGAGGCGTTTCTAATGGCGCAAATTCGTATTCATGAAGTAAATACTCGTATTGAAAATGAAGTGGAAGTATCTAAATTTCTACAAGAGGAAGGCGTTTTATATGAGAAATGGAATATTTCTAAACTTCCTACTCATTTAAATGAAAATTATTCTTTAACAGATGAAAACAAAGCTGAAATATTAGCTGTGTTTTCAAAAGAAATCGCTGATGTTTCAGCACGCCGTGGTTATAAAGCACATGATGTAATTTCACTTTCAAATAGCACCCCTAACCTTGACGAATTATTAATTAATTTCCAAAAGGAACACCATCATACAGATGACGAAGTTCGTTTTATCGTCAGTGGTCATGGCATTTTCGCTATTGAAGGTAAAGATGGGAAATTCTTTGATGTTGAACTTGAGCCAGGCGATTTAATATCTGTTCCTGAAAATGCAAGACATTATTTTACCTTGCAAGATGATCGCCAAGTTGTAGCTATTCGTATTTTTGTGACAACTGAAGGCTGGGTTCCAATCTATTAAGGTAGTTAGTTGAATAAAAGGACTTGGACCCCCTTTTCCAAACTTTTATTCACTCTACATATATACATCCTCCTATGGAACAGGCTTATTTCATTTTGAAATAAGCCTGATTTTTTATTTACTTGAAAGTACCATTTCATCACAAGTTTAACACCTTGATTTTTCAAGTGCATTTTCTGAACAATTTTTGAACATTTTTTGATTTTTTTCTGAAAATTCTGTTTTATATATGATATACTACAATTAACTAAGAAGGAAAATAATATCGCAAACAGAGGGGGATAATCATGAGCTTACTTATCGCACTTATACTTGGAGTTACATGTGGAGCATTTCCTGTTATTTTAGGAGCTATTATGGAAGAGTTAGAAATTGGTGTTTTAGGATTTGTCGCATCTTGTGTAAGCGCTTTATTTTTTGGTTTATTCGGCGCTATTCCTGTTTCAATTCTGTGTGCTTTTTATATAATACGCCATGCTCGTACAAAACAATTTGGCCCTAATCACATCGCACAAATTATCCCGTTCCCGGTTGAACGATGCCGCCGGGCTTCTAACTTATAATTATAAAAATTAAAGATGACTAAATAAATAAAAGTCCTCATTTGAGGACTTTTATTTATTTTCTTCTAGAAATTGAAACAATTCTTGTAAATGTAGGGCATCTTCACCATAGCTAACAGATACATGAAATATGCCGTCAATCTCAGCTTGCATATAAAGATCCACTCCATCACGATCATATTTCAATGCTAAATAAAACTCCATTTCTTCTAACATCTTTTTTGAGGTTCGAATTACATAATGCCCCTTCTCATCTCTTCCATATTCAAATTCTGGTTCAAAATCATATTTTTGTTTAAAAGCTTCTTTTTGTCTTTCATTAATTTGCATACAAGTAGCTCGCTGTACAGTATCAATCATCTCATCAAACTTTTGAAGGTCCACCTCGTTTACCCCCTTATATATTTTTTATATAATACTTGTGTTCCACTATTTTCTTCGCCATCATTAATTAACTCTTCATACAATTCTTTCGCCAAACTTAAGCCTGGGACTGGTAATTGTAATTTTTCTGCTTCCTCTAAAGCAATTTTCATATCTTTCATAAAATGCTTTACATAAAATCCTGGCTCAAAGTCTCCTTTTAACATTCGAGGAGCTAAATTACTTAATGACCAGCTACCTGCTGCCCCTGTTGAAATACTCTCTAACACTTTATCTGGATTCAGTCCAGCCTTCTTCGCGTAAGCAACAGCTTCACATACTCCAATCATATTGGAAGCAATGGCAATTTGATTACACATTTTTGTATGTTGTCCACTCCCAGCTGGTCCTTGTAATTGAATGTTTGTTCCTAACTTTTCAAGTAAAGGTAAGCATCTATCATATATTTCTTTCTCTCCACCTACCATAATTGCGAGTTTTGCTTCTTTCGCGCCAACATCTCCTCCTGAGACAGGTGCATCTAACGTATATATTTTTTTGCTTTTTGCAACTTCATTAATACGTTTTGCTAAAGTAGGTGTAGATGTCGTAAAGTCAATTGCTATCGTACCTTCTTTTGCATGTTCTATAATTCCTTCTATACCAAAATACACTTCTTCTACATCATGTGGATATCCAACCATTGTCATTACAATATCAACTTGCTTCACTAACTCTTTTGGCGTATCACACCAATGTGCACCAGCTTGCACTAAAGAATCTGTTTTTGCTTTCGTTCTATTATATACATATACTTTATGACCATCTTGCATTAAGTGATAAACCATACTTTTTCCCATTACGCCAATACCAATGAAACCTATTGATACAGTTTTATGTTCCATTTTCTCATCCCCTTTGTTCTAATAAATCATTTACCATCTTTCGGAACTCTTTATTAAAGTCATCATCCATACTATTTTTCACATTTGAAAATAACATAACAAAAATTCCTTTTTCTTTATTAAAATTATTGAAAGTGTTCCAACCAGATAATACACCATGATTATGAAAATAATCTGGATATATATAAAAACTAAATGCATATTTCCGTTCTACTGAAGGCGAAAACATTGCTTGTATACTTTGTTCAGAAAGAAGTTTTCCATTTATAATAGCTTCGTCTAACTTCTTCATATCTCCAACTGTCGTATACATCTCACCACAACCATATAGCCAATCCATGCCTAACTTCTGCGCTGGTACAAGCTCTTGATTTTTTTTCACATAACCCTTTGCAAAATTTTTATCTCCAGGTACCATATTTCCCATACCGGATTCATGCATATCTACTTTTAAAAATATGTTTTCTTTTATGTAATCTCCTAAAGGTTTTTTGGAGATATGTTCTATTATATAAGCAAGAACCATATAATTATAATCTGTATATCTCCAACCTGTTCCTGCAGGAAATTCTAAATTTTGACGTCCAATCCAATTAATTAACTGTAAACGGGAAGCAGCATTCACATTTCCTTTCGCATGTTCAGGTAAACCAGAGGTATGCGTTAATAAATGATATAGCGTAATATTTTTATTCTCCGGAAATGAAGGAATATATTTATTTACATTATCTTGAATATTCAATTTACCTTGTTCTTGCAACTGTAAAATAGATGTGGCAACAACTGTTTTCGTAATAGAACCGATACGATATTTTGTTTGAGGGGTATTTTCTATTTTATTTTGAACATCAGCATACCCATATCCTTTATTCAATATAACACGCTCTTTATCTGTTACCAAAACTGTTCCATTAAATTGCTTTCCGACTAAATATTGATCTAATTTTTGAGATATACTAGCATAATCAATTTGTTGCTCTTCTTTTTCTTCTATATTCCCTTGTACTTCCGATTCAATAGTAGGATTCACTTTCGTTGTTAATACAGTGTTTTCCTTTATATTGGGGCTAACAAGAAAATAGTATACTCCGCTGCCAACTATAGCAGACAGTGAAGCCATCACCATTACTTTTTTTATCATATTGATCCTCCATAATTCCTTCGCTAAAAATTATCCCCCCTATTCTATTATCAAACAATAAAAAAAAATCGCAACAATTTGTTGCGAAAAATTACATTTTTTCTTTTCTATACACACATACTTGATTCTTTCCATTTTTTTTCGCTTCATATAATGCAATGTCCGCTCGTTGCATTAATTCTTCTCTTGTAGTTCCTTGTTCATATAACGCAACTCCAAAGCTAGCTGTTAACTTCGAAATTCCAGTAAATTGCTTTGTTTCAATAAAGAATCGTAATGACTCCGCAACTTGAAATGCTTCCTTTTCTACTGTATTTGTCACTAATATAATGAATTCTTCTCCTCCCCATCTTGCAAATACATGTTGCTGCTCCACTTTAGATTTCATAAGCTCTGCAAGTTGTATTAATGCTAAATCGCCAAAATCATGACCATATGTGTCATTAACTGTTTTAAAATTATCTATATCAAATAAAATGATTGCTATTTTCTCATCACTACGTATTACCTTTTCCCATTCTATCTCTAGTATTTGTTGAAACTTTAAACGATTATAAATCTCTGTCAATGAATCTATCATAGCAAGTCTTTCTTGTTCTTGATAGATTTCATCTAATTCTGTAATTTCCGTGCACTTTACAATAAATCTTGATAAATCTTCTGGCAATGGTGTCGCACGTAATAGAAAAGTAGATACTGCCCCTTCATAATTTAACATCTTAATTCTTCTACCACTAGATAAAGTATCGTCTAGCCATGTTATATCATGCGTCGTCGAGTAGTATCCATTTTCTCTAATAAAATGTTCAGCAAATACTAAATGTTGCTCACGATAGGCAAACAAATTTTCATATCCGAAAAAAGCTAAAAAATTTGTATTACAATCAACTATTTCATCATCTTCTACTATAAATAATAGATCATTTTGAAAATCAAACATCGTTTGAAGCAATTCCTGCTGCAAACTAACTTGCCTTACTAAAGAAAGTTGATACAAACTCTTATTCACTTCCTCTAACACTGCTTGCGGAGTTACAGGAGCTATTACAATATTACGTATTCCTAATGCAAGTACATCTGTGAATTCTTTTGTTATTTGTTGATCCCAAATGACAATGAATGTACTGTGCGGAGTATACATATTCTTTATATATTTTATTTGAGAATAATCTGTTACATACGTAATGATAATGTGTGGTTTCGTTCTTTGAAATAATAGTTCGCCCTCTTCAAAACTATTTGCTATAAACATACATTTGGGATGGATATTTTCTACCGTTTGTTGATGCTTACATCCATTTTCTATATAAAGGACATTTAACTGCAGATCTTGTAACACATTTTGGAAAACCGTATTCTCTAATAAAAAATGTAGTATGTTCATCACTAGTCTTCACTCACTTCATATATCTTGTTCTACTGAATTCCTCACAAACTTTTTTAAAAGACTGGTCTCCAATAAACTTTAATTTGTGAGAGATACATATTAACAAGCTAATTGAGAATGTTATCTTCGCTTTTCACTCTATAAATTCCTTTTTTAGTGTATGATTGTAGGAATTGTATCGTTTGTATGAATGCCCTAGCTAATTTTTAAAACTTGACAATTAAAATAAAGATATTATATTCTTAAATTCGATAACTTACAAAATGTAAGTAGTGTATATTATTTTTTTGAAAATAATTCGATATACAATTTGGAGGATATACAATGACAAACGACAACTTTTTTGATGTTCTATATGAACGCACATCTACACGTGCATTCAACCCAAATAAAGAAATCTCATCTACAGAATTACATGAGATTTTAAAAGCCGCAGCACAAGCACCTTCCGCTTGGAACTTACAACACTGGAAATTCCTTGTTTTTCAAGGTGAAGATGTACAAAAACGATTACACCCAATAGCTTATAACCAACAACAAATTCTTGATGCTTCTGCAGTAGTCGCTATTTTAGGCGATTTAGAAGCTTATAAAAATGTTGAGCCGGTATATGGTCCAATTGTAGAACAAGGATTTATGAAAGAAGAAGCAAAAGAACGCTTAGCTAAAAATATTGAATCTGCATATGCTCGTGAACAATTCCCAAGAGATGCTGCCTTTTCAAATGCATCTTTAGCAGCAATGCAACTTATGCTTGCAGCTAAAGCAACTGGTTGGGATACTTGTGCTATTGGTGGCTTCAATCCACAAGCACTGACAGACGAATTTAACGTTTCATCTCGTTACGTTCCAATTATGCTTATTACAATTGGTGAATCAACTTTAAAAGGCCACCCTGCACCTCGCATGAGCGTAGAGCAAGTGAGTGAGTGGGCAAAATAATAAAAAACGAAGGTAACTACGTTGCCTTCGTTTTTTTATTCCCTGTCATACTTTTGTAATATTACTGCAAATCATTCGACATTTATACTTATGGAAAAGTATATTCTATTCCCTCCTCATAAATAAACGTGACGTTTCGTGTCGAATTTTGTTAAGGTGTTGAAATATACCCGTGTATTTTTGTTACAATTGTGATACAATGATAACAAATAGATAACAAGAGAGGGATTTTCATTGAGTTCATACGGAAGCTTTATCGCACTTTTATGTTACATAGTAACTGTACTGCTTCTATATTTTATTGGTGATGCCGCAAACATCTCCATTTTACAATTTCCAAAAGAAGAAGCATTCCAATTAGAATCAGAAAAACATACTGCACGATCCATTGTGCCACTACTCCTAGCTCTTCCTGTATATATCATCGTTTTATATAAAAGTAAAAAAGTGTAAAGGCTACCCATTTCATTTATTTCGGTGGTTTTTACATTTTTTTGTTATATTCCCCCTATTTTAAACATCATTCCATACTAAACACCCAGCTAGTCATTTAAAATGAGAAAATCCCCTAGAAAAAATTCCACTCTCTGTCCAGTCACTAACTACCGAACTTACATAGATTATAAGTGTGAAGGGGGTGATGAGGATTATGTTTGGATCATTTGGATGCTGTGATAACTTTAGAGACTGTCATCATCGTGAAAGAGAGTGTGACCATCGCGAACATCGCGAGAAAGAGAGAGAAGTAGTTAGACCACAACAACCAGCTGTATGTAACGTACTTGCTAGCATTTCAGTTGGAACAGAGCTTTCTCTTTTAAGCATTAGAGGTAATGGCACTTTCAATAATGTAATTTTTGAAGGTTTCGCTAACGGTGTTGCTCTTTTCTCTGCTTTAGCTCGTAATAACAAAGATAACAAAGATAACAATAAAGACGATAAGAACAATCAAAATCGAAATACTTTTACTGGTATTTTACGTGTATGCCCAACTGATATCGTTGCAATCGCTATCTAATTCTGTCTCTTATCCTCAATAGTAAGCAAATAAGATTTACTTTTCTCATAGAAAAAACCTGAGACCGATTTCAAATCGGCTCAGGTTTTTTTATTGTTTATATGCTTTTAACTAGTTCAACAACTTCTTCAGCAGTTGACATCATTAATGCTTTTTCTGCTAATGTTTCCATTTCTGCTTTTGACAACTTGCTTAGCTGTGTTCTTGCAGGAAGAATAGATGTTGCACTCATACTGAACTCATCTAAACCTAATCCTAATAATAATGGGATAGCAAGTGAATCGCCCGCCATCTCACCACACATACCAGCCCATTTGCCTTCTTTATGAGCAGCATCGATAACCATTTTTACAAGACGTAAAATAGATGGGTTATATGGTTGGTATAAGTAAGATACTTGTTCGTTCATACGGTCTGCAGCCATTGTGTATTGGATTAAATCATTTGTTCCGATAGAGAAGAAGTCAACTTCTTTCGCGAATTGATCTGCTAATACTGCTGAAGCTGGGATTTCAACCATCATACCAACTTCAATAGAATCAGAAACAGTTGTACCCGCTTCTACAAGTTTCGCTTTCTCTTCTAATAAAATCGCTTTCGCTTGACGGAACTCATCAAGAGTTGCAATCATTGGGAACATAATTTTTAAGTTACCGTATACGCTAGCACGAAGTAATGCACGAAGTTGTGTACGGAACACATCTTGCTCATCAAGACATAAGCGAATTGCACGGTATCCTAAGAATGGGTTCATTTCTTTTGGTAAATGTAAGTATGGAAGCTCTTTATCTCCACCGATGTCAAGTGTACGAACAACGACTGGTTGACCTTCTTTTACACCTTCAAGAACTGCTTTATACGCTTCGAACTGCTCTTCTTCTGTTGGAAGATTATCACGGCCCATGTATAAGAATTCTGTACGGTATAAGCCAACGCCTTCTCCGCCATTATCGATAATACCTTGTACATCATTTGGTGTTCCGATATTTGCAACAAGCTCAACGTGATGTCCGTCACTTGTTACAGTAGCTTGGTCTTTTAATTTAGCCCATTCAGCTTTTTGCTCTTCAAATTTCGCTTTCTTTTCTTCAAACGAACGAAGAGTTTCTTCTGATGGATTTACAATTACTTCTCCATCTAAACCGTCAATGATAACGATATCGCCGTTTTGGATTTTCTCCATAACAACTTTCGTACCAACAACAGCTGGAATTTCCATAGAACGAGCCATAATTGCAGAGTGAGATGTACGTCCACCGATATCAGTAGTGAAACCTTTTGCATACTTACGGTTTAACTGAGCTGTATCAGATGGTGTTAAATCTTCAGCAATGATGATTACCTCTTCAGAAATTGTACCAGGATTTGAGAAGTTAATTCCTAGTAAATGTGCAAGAACGCGTTTTGTTACGTCACGAATGTCCGCAGCACGTTCTTTCATATATTCGTTATCCATGTTTTCAAACATAGAAATAAACATTGATGCAACTTCATCCATTGCAAATTCAGCATTTACTTTTTCGCTATTTACTTTATCTTTTACTGGGTTTACTAGTTCTGGATCATTTAACACTAATAAATGTGCTTCAAAGATCGCAGCTTTGTCAGCACCTAGTTCAGCAAATGCGTGGTCCTTAATAGCTTCTAATTCAGTTTTTGCTTTCTCAAGCGCAGCGTCTAAGCGTGCAATTTCTGCAGCTTCGTTTGTAATTGATTTCTTTTCGATGTTAAATTCAGGATTTTCAAGTCTGAAAGCCTTTGCAATAGCAATCCCACTTGATGCAGCGATCCCTTGAATGTTAAGAGTCATTATTCTCCTAATCCTTCATTTTTCATAGTTTCTTCGATAGCTGCTAGTGCTTGAGCTGCATCATCACCATTTGCAGTGATTTTGATTTCTGCGTTTTGTTGAATGCCTAAAGACATAACGCCCATGATTGATTTTAAGTTAACGTTCTTTCCGTTATACTCTAAGTTAATGTCAGAACCGAATTTGCTTGCAGTGTTTACAAGTAGAGTTGCTGGACGAGCATGAATTCCTGAGTCGCTAGTTACTTTAAAGATTTTTTCCATGATAATTTATCTCCTTTAAATTACAGTATTTTTTAGTTGTATAGACGTGAGTACTACACCATCTATTGTATATAATAGGCGATGTTCGGTCAACCACATCGCCTATTATAATTATAAACATTTTGCGTCAAATTCCTACTGAATGTCAATAATAGCGGTTTCGCCCTTCTTAACATTTCCATCTTTTTTCAATTCGACTTGTTGCCCTTGTTGTAAGTTTGTAAAGACAATTGGTGTAATGATAGATGGTGCATTTTCTTTTACAAATGCAAGATCTACTTTTAATAATGGTTGGCCTTGTTTCACCTTGTCGCCTTGTGCTACAAGCGCTTCAAAACCTTCACCATTTAATTTTACAGTATCAATACCGAAGTGGATTAAAATTTCTTTTCCGCCTTCAGATTGAATGCCAATCGCATGTTTTGTAGGGAATACATTGACAATCTCACCGTTCACTGGAGAAACTACTGTTCCTTCAGTTGGTTCAATTGCAAATCCGTCTCCCATCATTTTTCCTGAGAATACTTGGTCAGGTACTTCTGTAATTGGTAAGATTTTTCCTTCGATTGGTGATACAATTGTTTCATTTTCATCAACTTTTTGAGGAGTTTCTTCCACTTTTACAGGTTCTTCTTTTTCAACATGAGGTGTACGACCTGACATAATATCATGAATTTGTGATTTTAATGTGTCAGATTTCGGCCCGAAAATAGCTTGAATGTTATTTCCAACTTCAAGTACACCAGCTGCTCCAAGTTCTTTTAAGCGGTCTTTGTTTACATTCTTTTGTTCGTTAACTTGAACACGTAAACGAGTAATACAAGCATCTAAAGAAGCAATGTTTTCTTTACCACCAAGTGCTACTAATACTTCACGAGGAAGTTCGCCTGCTTCTGCTTTTCCTGCGCCGTCATTTGCATTTGCCACTTCACGACCAGGTGTTTTTAGATTCCATTTGCGAATTGCAAAGCGGAATCCGAAGTAGTAAATAACTGCTAGTACAAGACCAACAATAATTACCCACCACCATGCTGTACGGCCTGGTAATACACCGAATAATAGGAAGTCAATTAAACCACCAGAGAATGTCATACCAATTTTAACACCTAAAATTTGCATTGTCATAAATGATAGACCAGCAAATACAGCGTGAATTCCGAATAATACTGGCGCTACGAATAAGAATGAAAATTCAAGTGGCTCTGTAATACCTGTTAAGAAAGATGTTAATGCTGCAGAACCTAAAATACCTGCTGCTAATTTTTTATTTTCTGGACGTGCTTCATGGTACATTGCTAAAGCTGCTGCTGGAAGACCAAACATCATGAACGGATACTTACCAGTTGTAAATGTACCTGCTGTTAATTCTACACCGTCTTTTAACTGTGCCATAAAGATTTTTTGGTCACCACGGATTAATTCGCCAGCTGCATTTGTATACTGACCGAATTCGAACCAGAACGGTGAATAGAAAATGTGATGTAATCCAAATGGAATTAATGAACGTTCAATTAAACCGAATATAAATGCTGCGATTGTTCTATTTGCATCAATCATTTGATGTGAGAACGTGTTTAAGCCACCTTGAATGTATGGCCAAATGAAGCACATGATAATACCTACTATTAAAGAGAATGTTGCAGTTGCGATCGGTACGAAGCGCTTACCTGCAAAGAAACCTAAGTATGATGGTAATTCAATGTTGAAGTATTTATTATAGCAATATGCCGCTACTATACCGACGATAATACCACCAAATACTCCTGTTTGTAGCGTTGGAATACCTAATACGTTTGCATACGCTGGATCTGCAAATCCAATTTTTACTGGGTCTGCTCCAGAACTTGTTACTTTCACTAGCTTATCTACTTCTAAGAACACACTCATCGTTTTGTTCATAATTAAGTAGCCGACGAATGCTGCTAAACCAGCTACTCCGTCTCCACCAGCTAAACCAATTGCTACCCCAACTGCGAATAATAATGCAAGGTTAGCGAAAATAATATCACCAGATTGTTCCATAATTTTTGCAACCATTACGAACCAATCTGCTTTTAAAGCAGGAATAACATTTGTTAACTGTGGATTTTGAAATGCATTACCAAATCCAAGTAAAATACCTGCCGCCGGTAAAATCGCTACTGGAAGCATTAACGCTTTTCCGACTTTTTGAAGAACACCAAAGATCTTCTTAAACATGGAAACCCTTCCTCTCTTATCTATATTGATACCTTCCGACAAACGCCAAAAAGACATGAGGAAAAAAAGATAGAACGATAGCTATACAAAGGGTAGTATATCCCTTTCTCTAGCTTACATTCCTTACTTTTCTCCACTCATGCCTGATCGAATCAGTAACACGTGTCAAAAATAGGTTTACGTATAAGTTCACTATAATTAAGGCAAACGTTTTCGTTACTCACCTTAATGTGTTTGTCGAAATTTGTATAACTTTGCAATAGTTATTATACATAACTATTGTAAGCGATTCAATCATTTTTTTTAACGTTTTCATTTTAGACAAAAATATATGACTTTTTACACATGCTCTGCCTTCACTAAGCGTTGCAAGTGCATCGTTAAATAAATACTTTCAGCTTCATATACAGGTAGTTGCAACTCTTTTTGCATGACCTTAACTAGCTTCCAAGCCAAGTTATAGCAAACTGGATACTCCGCCTTTAATAAATCAGCAAAACTTTGCGATTCTTCTACTTTTTCTCCTTTTTTCACCCTCTCAATAGCATATTGAAGATGACGAATAAGGCGTAAATAATGAATGCTCTCTTGGTCTAATGTAATTTGTAAGTTTGTCTCAATTAAAGATACAAGTTGTGCAATGAGACGGGAGTTTTGATTAACTGAAGATAAATCAGAATTTGTAAGCGAACTGTAAATGTGAAGTGCAATAAAACCAATTTCTCCTTCTGGCAATGTAATTTGCAAACGAGAATTTAAAAGTTGTACAACACCTTCCGCAATTGCATATTCCTCTGGATAGAGCATTTTTGTTTCAACTAAAAAAGGGTTATCAATTGTAAGTCCTTGTTTTAACCTTTTAATCGCAAATGAAATATGATCCGTTAACGCAATATGAATATGTTCATTTAGTGGAGATTTCGCTTTTTCTTGAATGTACAGCATAATATCGTTCATCAATTCAATTAATTTTTCACTAATATGCGGCACTAATAATTTATATTGTTCACGATCACGTTCATTTTTTAAGACAAACATTTTTTCGATTTGTTCTTGCTCCAATACATCTTTCGCTTTTTTCCCAAATCCAATTCCTTTTCCAATCACTACTACTTCCTCGTGTTCAGGATGGCTAGCAATGATGACATTATTATTTAAAACTTTTTTAATTTCTAGATAATTATTCATATAACACCACCCTCGTACTTAAATAGCCTACTTTCATGTTACAGAATATTCTTCTTTGTCGTCAATGTAAAACATCTGCCATTTAATAAAAATTCATTTTTTAGACATGTTTATATATGATGCGTATAATGTAAGAGCAACTGTACATAGAAAGGAGATAACAGCATGATTAAAATGTTTGTAAGTGATATCGATGGTACAATGATGCAACACGGAGGTCTTATTGATGAACAAGATGTTGCGGCACTACGCAGCCTTGCCGAACAAAATGTTATTCTTTGCTTCGCTTCCGGAAGACTTGATAATGAAATTGCAGACTTAATGAAAGCTGTAAATACAAATTTTCATCGCATTAGTGTAAATGGTGTTTTTGTATATACACATGAAAATAAACAACTATTATCTGCAACTTTTGATTCCAGCATACTTCCCGATTTGTTAGCTATGACGAATGAAGATCCTTATTTCCGTTATGTAAGTGATGAGCATAATTATTACATTGAAGAGAAAACACCTTTTATTCAAGAACTTGAACAACAAGTAACTATGACTTCTGTTGAAGAACCAAACTTACTACAGAAGATTGATGATACAATTTTCCCAAATAAAATTTCTGTCGGTGGAACAAAGGAGAGCTTGCAACTCCTTCAGAAAAAAATTGATGAAAAATTCCACGGGAAAGTTAGTACTTTCATCTCAGCAGAACAATGTTTAGATGTAATGCCACCGAATGTTAGTAAAGGCTCTGCCATTTCTGTTTTATTAAATGAGTTTCAAATAAAACCTGAGGAAATTGCTTGTATAGGGGATTCTTACAATGATATTCCTATGTTTTCTTTAACTCCTCACAGTTTTGCTATGTCACAAGCAGATGATGCAGTAAAAAATCACGCTCACTATGTAGTAAATCACGTCAAAGATGCTGTTAACCACGTAATTGCTCATAATAAAAATACGACTCATTCCTTATAAGGATGAGTCGTATTTTTATTTCTTTACATGTTAACCATTTTCAATTCCACTGTACTTCACAAACTGAAATATACTATTTGTTACGTGCGATATTCGTAATAAATTTATAACGATCTCCACGATAAATACATTTCACGTACTCTAGCGGTACCTCACCTTCTGAATATGACCATTGACGCATTACAAGTACAGGCGCCTTTTTAGGAATATGCAGATGTTCAGCTTCATTTTCCGTCGCAACGGAAGCTTCAATTGACTGAGTAGCGCTAACAAGTTTAAAGCCCAGTTTTTTCTCTAAATGTTCATATAAAGATTGTTGCAATATCTCTTCGTTAATATCTTTTACAAGAGCTGGCGACAAATATGTCGTCTCAAAAGCAATCGGTTCATCATCAGCTAAGCGAATACGCCTCACTTCATAAACCGATTCCCCCTCCTGTATTCTCAACCGGTCTGCTATTTTCGCAGTAGCTGGAACTAGGCGGAAACTAAGTAATTGACTACTTGGGTTCATCCCACGAGAAATCATGTCTTCTGTGAATCCCGTCATTCCTTGCAATTTTTGTTCCACTTTCGGAAGTTGGACAAATGTTCCAATTCCACGCTTCCGATATAAATAGCCTTGTTCCACTAAATTATTAATCGCCTGTCTGATTGTCATTCGACTCACTTCGAACTTATCACAAAGTTCATTCTCAGATGGGATTTTATCTCCCGGCTTCCATTCGCCGTCCTCAATTAGCTGTTTCACCCACTCTTGAATCTGATAATAGATCGGAAATGGTGAATACTTGTCGATGTTCATCAGCAATCGCCTCACTGCATAAAGATAGAGCTTCTTGATCAGCGATTACGGTTACATTCGGATGACGTTGTAAAACTGTAGCCGGACACTCTTCACTATATTCACCTTGCAATAATTCTTTAACAGCTTCTGCCTTTTTAGAACCCATAGCAACTAGTAGAACTTGTTTCGCTTTCATAATGCTTCCAATTCCCATTGTAATCGCATGAGTTGGCACATCTTCTTCTTTTTCGAAGAAGCGAAGGTTTGCTTGGCGTGTAGATTCTGTTAATTCAACAATGTTTGTTGGAGAATTAAACGGTGTTCCTGGCTCATTAAATCCGATGTGACCGTTTTCACCGATTCCAAGAATCTGTAGGTCAACTGGGTTAGCAGCTAGAATGCTCTCGTAACGTTTGCACTCTTCCTCTAAATCACTTGCCATCCCGTTTGGTACATAAGTTTGTTTAAATGGAAGATAATCAAACAACTGTTCTTGCATGAAATAATGATAGCTGTTTTTATCTTCATGTGGTAAATTTACGTACTCATCTAAGTTTACAGTGGTTACACGGCTTGTATCAAGTTTATTTTTTCGCATTTCTGCATAAATACCTAATGGAGAGCTTCCTGTAGCCATTCCTAACGTTGGATTTTCTTTTGTTTTTACAACTTCTTCAATTAATTTATAACCTGCTTCTGCTAGTTCTTCTGGAGTTTTTACAACAAGAATATTCATTTAATTACTTCCCTTCCTTCATATGAATTCCTAAACGAACCGTATCATATACATGTAAATCTTCATTCATCACAACAAAGTCTGCATCTTTTCCTACCGCTAATGCACCTTTATTATTTAATCCAAACTCTTCTGCTTGGTTAACTGATGTCATCAGTACTGCATCTTCGATTGAACAACCTGTAAATTCAATTACATTTCGGAAAGCTTGATCCATTTTTAAAATACTACCAGCTAATGTTCCATCTTCTAATCGAGCACTACCATCTTTTACATGTACTGGCTGTCCGCCAAGCTCATATAATCCATCTTCAAGACCCTTTGCACGCATTGCGTCAGTGATAACACTTACTTTTTTTGGTCCTTTTAACTTATATGCTAATTTCACCATATCAGGGTGAATATGAATGCCATCTGTAATTACTTCAACCATTACATCTGGATTTAATAACACATGACCAACAACTCCTGGTTCACGGTGATGTAATCCACGCATTTGATTGTATAAATGTGTCGCATGTGTAATCTTTCTATTTTTTAGTTGCGCATCAATTGCATCTGTATGCCCCATTGTGCCAACTACACCAGTTTCAGCAAGATATTGTTCAAACTCTAACGCTCCCTCTTCTTCTGGTGCATACGTTACTAATTTAATTAAATTCCCACTTGCTTCTTGCCATTGTTTAAATTGCTCAATATTTGCAGGAACGATATGTTCAAGTGGTTGTGCACCTGCACGTTTCTTTGAAACATAAGGTCCTTCTAAGTGAATATATTCGAAATGCGCTCCTTTTTCTTTTGCTTCTTTTGCAGCAGTTAACGCTGCTTCAATTGCCTCTGGAGCTTGTGTCATTGTTGTTGGGAAGTAAGTTGTAACCCCTTCTTTTAACATTTCTTTACCTAGAGTTACTAACCCATCGCTATTTGCATCCATCGCATCAATATCGTATCCACCATGAATATGAACATCGATCATACCTGGAATTACAATCTTCCCTGTAGCATCAAAAACAGTTTCATTTTCTTGTGGTACATATTGAGCCATCAAACCAATTTCTTTAATGGTTTCTGCGTAACGAATAAATCCGTTTTCCACTATTTCTTGACCTGTGTAAATTTTGGCATTGATGACAATTTGCGTTTTCATTTTCATCGATCCTTTCCCATGAATTACCTACTTGTTATTATTACCTTATTCGCCTAGTTCCATCTTAATATACGCACGAGTAGTTGTCTATACATTCTAATGAAATTTCCTTTTTATTCAACAGAAAAGGAAATTTCTTACGTCTCTTATAATTATAATATATATTATTCATTTTTCCAAAAAGGGACAGTATCGCCCCCTAATCTAGAAATCACTTCAATAATGGCATTAACCCGCTAGATTCTAACATAATATGTTCACCATCTGTTTCCATTTCTACTGTACGTTTATTCGTTCTATATACCATTATACCGTGCCTTTTTAAGCGTTTCACTACACTTTGGTGAGGATGTCCATACGGATTACTACTCCCGTACGACAAAATAGCAAACTGCGGTTCCACTTTTTTTATAAACGTTTCACTTGTTGAAGTATATGAGCCGTGATGCCCCACTTTTAACACATCTGCATGGACATCAAATTGTTTTAATATTTCATGTTCTGTCCGTACATCCGCGTCACCCATTAATAAAAAATCCGCTTTTCCATATCGCACCTTTAAAACAATTGAGGATTCATTATTTTCATCTTTTGATTTCCCGTTGTTTAATACTTGTATAGAAACATGTGGATCCAGCGGTACATATTGTCCTTCCTTTACTGAAACGAAAGGTATCCCTCTTTTTTTAATATTATTCCGATACGTATGATAAGTAAGAGAACTATATGTTTTTCCGCTATCTAATATAAGCGATACCGGCATTTGCTCTACAATTGGAATTAACCCCCCTATGTGATCCATATCGGGATGCGTACTGACAATTACATCTAAATGATTAATCCCTTTCTCAATTAATTTCTGAATAATAACCTCTCCTGCTTCATAAGGTCCTCCATCAATTAACATTGTTTGTCCATTTGGCATTATAATAAGTGTTGCGTCACCTTGCCCCACTTTTAAAAAGCTCACTTTCATTTTACTAAGATGTTGCCGATGCATATGTAAAGGAGACGTAGTATGAATGGACATCATATACCTTTTAGCTGATGCGCTATTTAAAGAAAAACATAATAAAACAGAAACTAATAATAAAATAATCCGCATACCTCTCATAACTCGTCTCCTTTTTTCATTTAGTATGGCACTGTAAATAATTGATATACAAAAAAAGCTTAGCAAAATGCTAAGCTTTTATTTCGATATCTCTTGTAAGGAACCGAAGAATAAATCTGCTTCATTCATTTGTTCATTCTCTTCAGAAAGCAGTGGTAAATCATCTAATGTTTTCAATCCAAATGTGTCCAAAAATTCTTTTGTTGTTCCGTATAAAATAGGACGCCCTGGTCCTTCTGCTCTTCCCATTTCTTTTATAAGTAAATGTGAAACCAACGTTTGTAACGCCTTATCGGTTTTAACTCCTCTAATCTCTTCCATTTCAGTCCTTGTGATTGGTTGGCGATATGCAACAATCGCTAAAGTTTCGAGGGCAGCTTGTGAGAGTGAAGCAGCTGTTGGTGTATCTATTAATTTTTGATAATATGAAGCATGTTCTTTCTTTGTAGCAAAACGATATACTTTTGCATACTGTACAATTTGCAAACCACGGTTTGCACCTTCACATTCTTGTTGCATTTCTTCTAAAATATTAATTACTTCATTCATTTCAATTTCAAGAACTTTTGCTATTTGTTCTGGATAAATCCCTTCATCACCAGAAACAAATAAAAGGCCTTCAATAATTGACTTTTGTTCTTTCCTATCCATTTCACGAGCTCCTTCCTTCTATTTTCCCATAAAAATACACATCAAAAAACCGAATCACAATTAATGCGTTCGGTTCAATATTTTTTCTCTTGTTCCAAACGATACATTAAAACATAGCATGAGATAAAATGTTTCTATCCCATTTTCACATACTTGCTCTATGCAGATTTATTAGAGCTTGATACGAAAATTTCATCAAAATTATGTTCTTGCTCAATTATGATTTGTTGATTTTTCATAAGTTCCAGAACTGCTAAAAATGTTACAACCATTATTTCACGTTCATCATCAACAAACAAATCATAAAAACTTTGGCGACCACCCTTTATTTTTAATTGCTTTAAAATATCAGTCATTCGCTGTTCAATTGGTATTTCTTGACGAGTAATACGTGTTGTTACAGGTTTTTTTGCCTTTTTACGGCGCATTAATTTTTGAAATGCTGCTAGCATATCATATAACGTAACATCAAGAGGTAAGCTTGTCTCCTCTTCTTGTTGCAACGATGTAAAGTCAATTGGTGGACGTGTATATAGCTGTGCTCTTTCTTGTTCTCTTTCTTTTAACTCAGTAGCAACTTGCTTATATTTCTTATATTCAATTAACCTCTCCATCAATTCTTGACGAGGATCATCTATAAAATCATCACCGTTATCAAGTACATCTTCTTCATGTTTCGGCAACAACATCTTACTTTTAATTTGTAATAACGTTGCAGCCATTACTAAATACTCACTTGCAACATCTAATTGAAGTTCTTTCATCGTATGCACATAAGATAAATATTGCTCTGTAATATCTGCTACAGGAATATTATATATATCAATTTCATAACGATGTATTAAATGTAACAATAGATCTAACGGCCCTTCAAAAGCCTCTACTTTAAAATTATATTGCACAAAGCATCCCACCACATTTTTTCTATAACAACATAAGTATAGAGCATACTCATGTTCTATCCAACCTTTTTAAGAAATTTAATTAAAAATAGACCGATGCCTATGTCATCATGCCCACCACTTCATATGATAACAGTGTAGTAAGAACAATGTAGGAGGTCAAAAAACTATGGGTCACGTTGATTGTGGTTTTAGCGGTGGGTTCGCATTACTTGTTGTACTGTTTATTTTACTAATTATTGTAGGAGCAGCTTGCTTCTGCTAATATGAACAATAACGGCTAGGGGGAAACCTCCTAGTCGTTTATTGTTCATATTTCTATGATACACTTATATGTATAACCGTTAGATAGGAGCGAGAAAACATGTATCCTACCGAATACATACAATTTTTAATTCATTTCCATGGAGATTATGACTATTTTGAATGCCACGAAATACTAGAAGAGTATTGGAAAACAAAACCAAGAGGTAATCGTGATCATTACTTAGTTGGTCTCATTCAAATCGCAGTTTCTTTATACCACCAAAGACGTGCTAATTGGAATGGTTCCACAAAAATGATGAAAAGCGCAATCACAATTTTAGAAAAAAGCGGTGTGCCTTTACAACGTTTAGGAATTAATCAAGTACAACTTCTTTCCTTGCTCAATGAAAGATTGCAATCTATCCATAAAAAAGAACGTTTTGTACCTTTATTTTTACCCTTATCAGATTCATTGTTAGAGAAGCAGTGCATAGAGTTATGTCAAAAACAAAACCTCTCTTGGAAAGACTTGAATGCTATCCCAGGTGAATATATTATAAACAAGCACACTTTGCGTGATCGCACAGAGGTCATTACTGAACGAAACGAACAATTACAAAAAAGAAAGCAGAGATAATAAACTACTTATCTCTGCTTTCACGAATGTATATTTTGTTCTAGCCCTTTACATTTTTCGCAAAAACTTGCCGTTTGCTCATTCCCGCAAATTGTAAACTCAAGAAATTTACTCTTTAACTCTTGAACCATCTTCGTCCCAATCCCCACATGACGGTGAGACGGGTTCACACTCAAATGCTGAATTTCTAATACTTGATTCTCTTTTTTTACAATCCCCATTATTCCAACAAAATCTTCATTTTCTTTCCACAAATACAATTGCCAATCATCTTTTGCTTCATATTCTTTCATTGTCAATTGTAATGTTTTCACATCTTTTTCAGTTGGCATAAACGAAAGAAGCCCCATTGCAATTTTTTCATAACTTTTTTTAAAACGAATTAACATAACCCTTATCCCTTCTTACAAAAGTTACAAACTAGTAATCCCCTCAATCACTCTTTTCATATCACATTCATTTTACAATATTTTCAACAGAGTGAGAAGAGTCTAAAACAACTTGATAATCATACAAAGCGAAAAGAAGAAAGTCAAATCTATGTTTCAGCACTATTCCTTTAATAAATAGAGTTAAAAAAAGAAAATTTTATATGGAATGGAAAGAAACATATCATTCAACAGCACTTCATTCATAGTTACCCTAAAGCAGCACAATTCTAGCAAAATTAATATAACAAAAAATATTTATTGAAACATATAATGTAATGTATTCTATGTAATTTGTTAAAGGTTTGTTCTCACAAGCAATATATTTTAGCAACAGCACTACTTGGATGATGAGCTGTAGAAGAAGTACTCGATTTCATTAAAAATAAAAAAGAGAGCAAAGCTCTCTTTTTCCTTACCTTATTCTTCCCAAACTTTAACTTCTTTCATTACATCGCCTTGACGCATTTTTAATACTGTTTCAATACCGCTTGTTGCTTTACCAAATACAGTATGAACACCATCTAAATGCGGTTGTGGCTCATGAACGATAAAGAATTGGCTACCGCCTGTGTTACGGCCAGCGTGAGCCATAGAAAGTGATCCTACAAGGTGTCTATGAGGGTTTCCATCAGTTTCACATGGAATAGAGTAACCTGGGCCACCTGCACCTGTACCTGTTGGGTCTCCACCTTGGCTTACGAAGCCAGGAATAACACGGTGGAATGTCACACCATCATAAAATCCTTGCTCTGCTAATTTTTTAAAGTTTTCTACTGTTTTCGGTGCTTCTTCTGGGAAAAATTCCAAGTCGATTTTTTCACCGTTTTCCATTAATATGTATCCTAAAGTTTTCATGCGTATATGTCTCCTTTCAATTATCTCAGCACTATATTACCACATTCATGACTAGAAACAAAAAGAATCCGACAATCTAGATACTTCTTTTTTGAAATGTGGAAAAAGCTAGGTGACAAATAAGAAATATATACTATAATAACTTTGTTGCCCGAAAATTTTAGAAAGAGAAAGGGAGCGATTTTTCGTGAAAACGAAATTATTAGCTCTGCTATTAGCTGTAACGGTATTTATGATGCCAACAGCTTCATTTGCAGACATCATCGAGGGAGAATCAATTGTTACATTAGGAGAGAACTTATCCGAACAACAAAAACAAGATCTGTTAAAAGAAATGAAAGCACCAAAAGATGCTACAATTATCACTGTATCTAATGCGGAAGAACATAAATTTCTAGAAGGCATTGTTCCAAAAGCACAAATTGGTACGAGAGCAATTTCTTCTTCTATGATTACATACACAAAACCAGGATCTGGTCTTATTGTACGATCAAAGAACATTAACTGGGTAACAGATGCAATGTACACTAACGCTTTGATTACAGCAGGTGTAAAAGATGCAGAAATTCAAATTACTGCACCTTTTAAAGTTTCAGGAACTGCAGCTTTAACTGGATTAATGAAAGCATACGAAACTGCGTCCAATAAACAAATTCCTGAAGAAGTTAAAAAAGTAGCGAATGAAGAAATGGTACAAACAGCCCAGCTTGGTGATAAAATTGGTGAAGAAAAAGCAGTTCAACTTGTTGCAAAAATTAAAGAAGAAATTGCAAAAGAACAGCCAAAAACAACAGAAGATTTACGTTCATTAATTAAAAAAATTGCTGACCAACTCGGCATTACATTAACAGATGAACAGTTAGATAACTTAGTATCGTTATTTGATAAAATGAAGAATCTTAATATCGATTGGAATCAAGTTGGTAGTCAATTAAACAAAGCAAAAGAACATGTTTCTGCCTTTTTAGGATCTGAAGAAGGGCAAAGTTTTCTAGATAAAGTGAAAGATTTCTTCTCAAGTATCATTGATTTTGTTAAATCTTTATTCAAGTAAAAAAGAAGCCCGCCAATGACGGGCTTCTTTTTTATACAAGTAACGGTAATTTCATAACAGCCTCTTCAACCGAACGCACTATATGATTTGCTTTCTCCTTTACATATGGATGGGCATGATGAAGAGTAAATGAATGCGGGGTTACTTCAAACATAGAAATATCATTGAAAGAATCTCCAATACAAGCAACTTCATTTGCTTCAATTTGCAAATGATCCATTAGTCGCTTTAGAGCACTCCCCTTACTCACGCCTCTTGGCATAATATCAACATAGCGTTTACCTGATATAAAAACTTCCGCTTCGCCTTGAAACGTATCTCGTAGCTCTTGATCTAACGTCACAATTTTCTCTTCTTCTCCAAAAACAAACAATTTTGCAGGGTGTACAGTCTTACCAAACTCTTCTTCTAACGCTTCAATTTCAGCGATATGCACGCCCATATATGCTTCAAAATTATGGTGATGTTCATTCTTCCTTTTTGTATATCGCTGCTCATTTGCACAAACAATATCCGCTAGTCCTTTTTTATGTATATATCGATATATTTCCTGGGCAACCACATTTTCAAAACTCGATTCATGAAATAAATTTCCATCTGGAAGTAACATTGTCGCTCCATTTAAGCCAGTTGTGTAATATGGGAATGCAAACCTTTTTACAACTTCATCAATTCTGTGTGTAAAGCGGCCAGAGGCAAAACAAATATTTGTCCCTTTCTCAGCTAACCAACACAGCGCACGTTCATCTTCTTTTTGCATATGATTCACATCGTAAACGAGCGTGTCATCTAAATCACTTACAAATAATTTAATCATGTCCTCTTCCCCTTTCATACACAATATCTACTCTAAGTGTACACAAAAAATGTTTGATTTTTGTTAAAAAATAATAAATTTTTGCTAAAAAAAATAAACGGGTGTATAATCCCGTTTATTTTTGTCTTTTTACATTTTGAGGTCTTACAATACTTGGTCGTACTTTTAAACTAGACATCGTTGGACGGAGTAAAATTTTTGTTAACGCGCCCCAATCAAATGGTAAAAACGGCCATAAATAAGGTGTTTGTAAACTTTTTATAGACGTTAAAAATAAAATTAATATCGTCATACCAATTACAAATCCCATCTCATGGAAGAGACCTGTTAAAATAATAACAAACAATTTCCCAACCTTATTCCCTAATCCTAGTTCATAACTCGGTGTTGCATATGCACCAACCATCGAAACTGCTACATACAAAATTACTTCTGGCACAAACAAACCTACATCAATTGCAATTTGACCAATTAATATAGCGGAAATTAACCCTGCTGCAGACGATAACGGCGTTGGAGTATGAATGGCTGCCATCCTTAAAAACTCAAGTCCGACCTCTGCCATTAACACCTGTAATAAAATTGGTAAATGCGTCATCTTAGTCGGTCCAATAAAAGCAAGATTTGCTGGCAAAAGAGTTGGATCAAATACAAACACTAACCAAAATGGTAATAAAAATAACGAGAATATAACACCTAAAAAGCGCACCCAGCGTAAAAATGTACCGACAGCTGGATTTTGTCTAAACTCTTCCGCGTGCTGTAAATGATGAAAATATGTTGTCGGTGTAATCATAGCACTTGGCGATGTGTCAACAAGTACTAACACATGTCCTTCTAGTAGATGATTTGCTGCTACATCTGGCCTTTCTGTATATCGAATAAGTGGGAATGGGTTATAGCTTTGCTTTACAACAAATTCTTCTACTGTTTTATCCGCCATCGTAATTCCATCTACATCGATGTTATTTAATTCTTGTTTTATAATCTTTACTAAATCTGGATTTGCAACATCTTGAACGTATGTAATACAAATATCCGTTTGCGATCTATCTCCTACTCGAACCATTTCATTTCGAAGACGTGGATCTCGAATTCTCCTACGAATTAACGCTGTATTTACAACGATATTTTCAACAAATCCATCCCTCGCACCTCGTACTACCTTTTCGGTATCCGGTTCTGTCGGTGTTCGCCCTGGATAACTACGAACATCGATCGCGAACGCTTCCGTTTCACCTTCCACAAATATCACGATCAGTCCTGATAATACTTGGAGCATTACCTCATCCATCGTTTTCACTTTACTTACTTGTTGATGGATTAAGCGATTCTCTAAAAGCTTCACTGTATCTTCTTCTACATCCCTTATCTCATTTGTATCCACCGCTTCTTCTAAAATAGGGATAATATAATTTGTATCACAAAGTCCGTTTACAAATAACACACCAATTTCTTTATTCAAAATTTGAAATTTACGAATGCCGACATCGTATGTAACGCCTAGTCCAACTGTCTGCTTTAAATAATTTTCATTGTCACTTATGAAAGTTGATATAGGGATATCCACTTTTTTAGGCTTCGTCATAAAAACCACTCCTTTCCAAAATTAATTGAATTGCTTTCTTCGTAATAGGTGATCCCCTCTCCCATTCATCATTTCCACACATCTTACCAATGTCACCGACTCCAACAATGACAGGAACATTTAAATCGTCTAAACAATATATTGTATCTCCGCTAATCCTGCCAATTTCACCATCTGGAAGTCCAAATTTATCAACACCGTATTCGGTTAAATTCCCGTTCCGATCTACACTTACATCTACACGTGCCCATTCCCAATGATGCGTATTAGACGCTACTGCTAAAATACCGAGCACATCAATTTGTTTATGGGTAGCCACATATTTTAATGCCTTTTCACCAGATCCTTCTCCAATAAATCCACTGTCATCAAACATGACAAATACAGGGTCATATGGCGTTTGCATAATAAGCTCAACAACTTTTTTCCCTGTCAATTTGGTTGGATTACTTTGTGATGCTGAAATACACCTTCCCCCAAATTCCTTCGTTAAAAGCTCAATTGTCCGCTTTGCATATTCATCTCCATCTGTGACCAAAACAACCCTTCGTCTCATTTGATTTATCCTTTCGGTTTACATATAAGTGCTATAAAAAATGAAAACAATATCGCTGCGGAAATGCCCGCAGACGTTAAACTAAACATGCCAATACCAATTCCTAAATATCCATGTTTTTCTGCTGCATGCATTGCTCCGTGCAATAGTGAATGTCCAAAACTTGTGATAGGGACTGTCGCTCCAGCACCTGCAAATTTTATTAGTTTATCGTACAATCCAAATCCATCTAAAATTGCTCCGATGACTACAAAAGTTGCCATTAAATGAGCTGGTGTTAACTTTACGAAATCTAACAATAGTTGCCCAATTAAACAAATAGCTCCACCTACAAGAAATGCATATATAAAATCCACAATTCACTCTCCTTTAACTCTCTCAAATACGACACCATGTGCAATTGTTGGAATCGTTTCCTTCTGTTGCATCATCATCGGGCTTAATAATGCACCAGTCGCAACGACAAAAATTCGTTGTAAATTCCCTTTTTGCATCTCGTGTAATAAATGGCCATACGTAACAACTGCTGAACAAGCGCAACCACTACCACCTGCAAACACTTCTTCTTGACTTGATTCATAAATCATCAATCCACAATCATTGTATATATGCCCAAGATCATAACCTTCCTCAAGTAAAAGTTGTTTCGCAATCGGCGTCCCAACAGCTGATAAATCACCCGTAACAATCAAATCATAATCATCGGCACTTCTTCTTAAATCTTCAAAATGTTGTTGAATTGTATGAGCTGCTGCTGGAGCCATCGCTGCCCCCATATCCAAAGGATTTGTAATTCCTAAATCTTGCACTTTTCCGATTGTAGCTGACGTAATTTTAATTGCACTTTTTTCATTGCTAATTAATATAGATCCTGCACCAGTCACAGTTGAATTTGCTGTCCCTGGTTTTTGCCCACCGTACTCTGTTGGATAGCGAAATTGTCTTTCAGCCGTTGCATTATGACTGCTTACTGTAGATAAGACACGATTTGCAAATCCACCGTCTATAAAAGCTGAGCCAACTGCTAAAGTCTCCATAGACGTTGCACAAGCGCTAAACATTCCTAAAAAAGGAATGCCCCACTTACGCGCAACATAATTTGCTGTCACTGTTTGATTTAATAAATCTCCCGCTAAAAAGAAATCAATTTGCGATGTTTTTATATTCCCTTTTTGCACTGCTTGTTGAATTGAGTCTGACATTAATCTTCGTTCGGCGAGCTCCCAATTTTCTTCTCCACAATGCAAGTCATCATATGAAATATCAAATTTTTTCCCAAGAGGGCCCTCAGCTTCTTTCGGACCGACAGCAGTACCCGTTGCATTCACATATATATCATTTTGAAATACCCACGTTTGTTTTCCGGTCAACCTCATACTAGCCCCTCCTTTAAGACATAAAAATTTTAAAGGTATACCTTATTAACCCAATGATATATGCACCAACAACCCCAAATACAATCACACTTCCTGCCAGTTTAAACATATTTGTAGCAATCCCTAGAACAACCCCTTCGCTCTTATGTTCTAAGGCAGCGCTCGCCATAGAATTTGCAAATCCTGTTACCGGTACCGCTGATCCTGCTCCAGCAAATTGACCGATTTTATCATATACACCACACCCTGTTAAAATCGCGGATAATAAAACAAGGGTTGCAACAGTTGGGTTTCCTGCCTCTTGTTCACTAAAGTGAAAATAATGTATATAAAATTTCATCAATACTTCTCCAACTGTGCAAATGAGTCCACCTACAAGAAATGCTTTGATACAATTTAGTAAATAGTTTGGCTTTGGATGATACTCCTTCACTTTATTTATGTAATCATCCTTCAATTTCTGACTTGTCATTTATATACTGCCTCCTACTTTACGAAATAAATCCAGTGAAACAACGATCCTATTACTTTCCCAAGTACAAGAGCAACGAGTAAAACAATAATCTTCCCCTCTACCCCTACTCGTTTCGCTAAAATAGGTAGAACATTTAACACCTCTGTTAATGCTGCAGCAAGCATTCCAATGAACGTGCCACAAAATATCCCTAATATAACGAGCCAATATTGCGACGTTTGAAATGTAATGTTTTTCAAACTGCACCAAGCCCCTGTTAAAGTACCTGCAATGACTGCCCACTCAAAATATTGAATATGCTTTCCACTTCTCGTTAATTGGGCTAAACGGGGGATTATACCAAGTACAGCTAAAAATGCGACATATCCGCTACCTACCGCAATCCCTCCAGCTAAACCAATTAAAATAACAAATCCATACTCAATCATCGGTAAGTTGTTTCATATTATCCTTGTTTTCATTAACGATTACATACTGATCAAGTGACTGTTGGTATTGAAACATCTCAACTTCTAGCGGACTCGGCTCTTCATTAATTCGCTTTTGAAATACATGATTAAAGAATAAAACCATCCCTAAGCCAAGACCTAAAGAATAAGGAATTTGAAATAAAAGTGGTTGCGCATTAAATTCTCCAGTAATCATGTAATATAACCGTTGATGTACTTGTTGCATACTTACATCTTCATGGAAATAAATGATCGCAAGGGCCGCTCCAATGAAAAGTAACAGCCATACAAGCCCGAAAAAAATTGGGTGTGTCTTCTTTTTTTCGTATATAATTTCAACAAGAGTTTGTCCAGAACCGAGTAAATTAATTTGTAGATGAGATGCTTTCTGTTGAATAATCTCAATTACTTTCATAACATCAATTACAACATGCGTCTTATCATGCGCTGTTATTTTGTAAACTATCTCATTTTGTAACAACTCAACTACGGAAGAATCTCCGGCAAGTTGAGCAACATCGCCCAGCTTTACTTCATAAGTAGGAGAAACTTTTAAACGATTGCGCATTTTAATATAAATCGTTTGTTCCAACTTTCATTCACCCCTTCACTCTTCCTCGTAGTTGTAGTATGGTTATTGAATTTTTTTCTAATACAATTTTTTCATAAAAAAACATCTGCACCATTTCGGTACAGATGTTTTTTACTTATGCCTTTTTCTTAAATAAGTTTGCAATACTTAATGCAAGCCCTCCCCAAATGACTACTATTCCAATAACCATCATCATAATTGCTGATCCACTCATTATGAAACACCTCGATCTTTCCATTCTTTTTCAAGCTTGGCAGAATCCGAATGTATTTGTGCATTCCATTTCTTTAGACTAATAATTAGCGCAACGATAAGGAAGGCTGCTGCTATCGACCAACCATACGTTACAACAAACTCAGTCGGATAATCTCCATAATTCTTTTTAATATTTTGGATTGTACCATCAATTAGCATATACCCTAACATAAGCGGAGTAATAACGAGTAAACTCACTCTCCAAAACGTTCCTAATTTAATATCAGATACAAAGTTTGCATGATTTTGATAAACTGATAAACGACGTAAAATGAGCCCTATCGTCACTACTTCCGCAAGTGCAATTGTAATTAATCCGAAATTATTGGCGAAATAGTCGACAACATCTAAGAACATAAGCCCACCACGTGTTGCAAATACAAGAGAAACTAACACGAGAAGGGTTCCCATAATTCCAATGGTTTTTTCCCGACTTAAACTGAATTTTTCAGATACAGCGGCAAAACATACTTCCGCGAGTGAAATAAGTGATGTGATTCCAGCAACCGTTAACGATAAGAAAAATAATACACCAAACAACGGTGACATCGGCAATTCATTAATAATTTGCGGAAATACTACGAACGCAAGCCCAACGCCAGCACTTGCTACTTTATCAACCGGTACTCCCATATTATTCGCCATAAATCCAAGAGCTGCAAAGACCCCAATACCTGCTAATAATTCAAATCCTGAGTTTGCAAATCCAGTAATAAAGGCATTATTTGTTGTATCCGAGTTTTTCGGTAAATAACTAGAATACGTAATCATAATTCCAAATGCTAAAGATAAACTAAAGAATATTTGACCATAAGCAGCAAGCCATACTTTCCCATCAAAAATACGACTCCAATCTGGTTTAAAGAATGCATCTAGTCCTTGCATAGCACCTTCCATCGTCACTGCACGAACGACGATAATAAGGAACATAACAACTAATAAAGGAATAAATATACGGTTAACAACTTCTATTCCTTTTTTAACTCCTTTAAATGCAACGCCAAGTACAATAATCCAAACGAGAGCTAATGGAATTAATACTTCCGGTACAAGTCCTCCAAATTGCCCTGGCTTATCTGCAACATGTAAGTACTCTTTAAATAAAAATGATTGCGTGTCTTTTCCCCATGCTCCAGTAATTGCAAAGTATGTATACGATATAGACCAAGCAATAATCACTGCATAATATGTTGAAACGATAAATGTTACGCACATTTGCCACCATCCAATAAATTCGGCACGCGGGCTAATACGGAAAAATGTAAGTGGTGCTGAACCACGATGACGATGACCAAGGGCAAACTCAAACGCTAACAATGAAATACCAGTCGTTAATAATGCAAATAAGTACGGTAAAAAGAATGCTCCTCCTCCATTTTCATACGCTGTATAAGGAAAACGCCATATGTTTCCTAATCCAACGGCAGATCCGACCGCTGCAAAAATAAATCCAGCTCTCGTTCCCCATTGTTGCCTCGTTTCCATGTTTCCTTCCCCCTTTATGACAAGTTCATACTTGGATTATATTTTAAATTGACCAAATTATCAATAAATTCTGTTAATTTTTGCGAAAATTAACATCTCTCTCCTATTAACGGCATAAAAAAATCGAATAGACAATTATTCGTCTATTCGATCTTTCATCTGTTTTAATATTTTCTTTTCAAGTCTTGAAACTTGTACTTGCGAAATGCCTATGCGCTCTGCTACTTCTGACTGTGTTTGATCTTTATAGTAACGCAAGTATACAATTAAGCGCTCTCGTTCATCTAGTTCTCTAATCGCTTCTTTTAAAGCAATTTTATCGAACCATTTCGTTTCAGATTGATCTGCAATTTGATCTAAAATAGTGATTGGATCTCCATCGTTTTCATATACAGTTTCATGTATAGACGAAGGGGCCCGGCTCGCTTCTTGTGCTAGAACAACTTCCTCTGGCGTTAGTTCTAGTGCCTCTGCCACTTCATTAATCGTGGGAGCCCTTCCGAATTCTTTCGAAAGCTCATCTCTCATCTTTCGAATTTTGTTTCCTGTTTCTTTTAAAGACCTACTAACTTTCACTGATCCATCATCACGTAAGAAACGTTGTATTTCACCAATAATCATTGGAACTGCATATGTTGAAAATTTCACGTCGAAAGATAAATCAAATTTATCTACCGATTTCAAGAGCCCAATACATCCAATTTGAAATAGGTCGTCTGGTTCGTATCCTCGATTAAGAAACCGCTGTACAACCGACCAAACGAGGCGCATATTACTTTGAACGATTGTATCTCTCGCTCGTTGATCTCCATCTTGACTTTTTTGAATTAACGCTTTTAGCTCGTGGTCCTTTAACTGAGGTTTCTTCTTCTCATTTTTGACCTCTATGTCCATAGGCTATTCTCCTTAATTGCATAGAGCGTTACTATTTGATAAGTATTTTGTCAAATGGATTGTTGTCCCGAAAGATTCGTTTGAAATAACTTCTACTTCATCCATAAAATTTTCCATGATAGTAAATCCCATTCCGGAACGCTCTAATTCAGGTTTAGTTGTAAAAAGGGGTTGTCTCGCTTCATCTAAGTTAAAGATTCCAATCCCTTCATCTCGAATCGTGAGTTTCACCATTGCTTCTTCCAAAATTACAGAAATATAAACAATACCTTCTGCATTTCCTTCGTATCCATGAATAATTGCATTTGTAACCGCTTCTGACACAACTGTTTTAATCTCCGTTAATTCTTCCATCGTTGGATCTAGTTGTGCAATGAAAGCCGCTACTGTAACGCGAGCGAACGATTCATTTTGACTTAATGCTGAAAATTGAAGGTTCATTTCATTTCTCATCTATGCCACCCCCAACGTCGCGAGCGCGTGCGCTTCACTTTCTTCTAAGCGAACGATTTTGAATAAGCCCGACATTTCAAATAAACGCTTAACAGGCGGTGAAATTGCACAAACAACCATTTCTCCACCTAATCCCTTTACGTGTTTATATCGGCCTAATATAACACCTAGACCAGAACTATCCATAAAAGATAAGTTCTCTAGGCTCAAAACAATATGATGAACACCATGTGTCTCAATCATATCTGTTACTTTCGTTCGCAACTCTTCAGCCGTATGATGATCTAATTCACCCTCTAGTCTCACACATAGGACGTCACGTTTTACTTCTAATTGCATGGAAAGACTCACACGATTTCCTCCTTATGCTCAAACTTTACTTATTCACATACATAAAGATTTTCGTGATACAAAATAAGAATCCTTCCTGCTGACAAAAGAAGAACTATTTCGTCATAAAGTGAAACCTTTCAGCATTATTCACTTACATACGAATAGAAAAGCGGCAAAATATTTGCCGCTATTTTGATGTTGAAAACATCCCAAAACTTCTTTTAAATAACTCCCACCAGCTCGCTGCAGCAACATCTTCTTTTGCTACAATTGTTTGTTTTAATAAAACATCTTTATCTTTTTTAATAACAAGTGTACCAAGCGCGTCACCTTTTTTAATCGGTGCTTTTACTTTCTTTTCAGCAATTACTTCTTGTTTTACCTTGTCCATATTCTCGCCCTTCTTCATAAGAAGAGAAACATTATCTGATGCAACTAAATCTACTTTTTCTTTTTTCCCTTTCCCTACTTGAACTGTCTTAATTTTTTCGCCGCGCGTATACAATTTCTTTGTCATATATTGACCAAATGCGTAGTCAAGAAGCTTCGTCACTTGGTTGTTCCGTTCTTTTGATGTTGGTGCTCCCATGACAACTGAAATGACACGCATGCCATTTTTTTCAGCCGATGCTGTTAAACAATATTTCGCTTCTGTCGTAAAACCTGTTTTTACTCCATCTACGCCAGGATAAAAACGTACTAGCTTATTCGTATTAACGAGCCAAAACTTTTTATCCGTATCTTCACGTAAATAATCTTCGTACTTACCTGTGTATTTACGAATAAGTGGATACTTCATCAATTCTCTCGCCATTATAGCCATATCATTTGCTGTCGAATAATGGTCTTTGGCCGGAAGACCTGTTGGGTTTTGAAAATGTGTATTTTTCAGCCCTAGATCTTTCGCCTTTTTGTTCATCATATTTACAAATCCTTCTTCTGAACCTGCGATATGCTCGGCTACTGCAACAGATGCGTCATTTCCAGATGCAATTGCAATACCCTTTAACATCTCGTTTACAGTCATCTCTTCCCCAGGTTCTAAAAAGATTTGCGATCCACCCATTGAAGCTGCATGTTCGCTCGCTCTAACTTTATCGGTCAGTTTTAGTTTTCCTTTTTCAACTTGTTCCATAATTAAAAGCATTGTCATAATCTTTGTCATACTAGCAGGTGGTAATTTTTCATTTGGGTTTTTATCAAATAAAACTTTACCTGTATCTTGCTCAATTACGATTGCTGACGACGCTTGTTCCGCTAACTTCGGTGTTGTTTCTTCTGTTTTCTCCTGCTTCGTTTTCTCAGATTGTGCGAAACTCACTGAAGTTCCAGAAAGCAATAACATGAAACAAACAAGTATTCCAAAAACTCGCTTCATGACTAACCCTCCATTCTATATCAGACCTATTTTTTCCAATTTACCTTTTTTTAATACCAAATTTTTCTAACATTTTCAGTTGACAAATACATTCGTCCCCTATATTGTATTAAGTGTATTACATACAGTAGTACACTTAATACATATGAGGAAGGAGACATTGCTCTTGCATATTCAACTTGACCCAAGAAGCAACACTCCGATATGGGAACAAATTGTTCAAAATATAAAAGAACTCGTATTGAAAAACATGTTGGCTCCAAGTGATAAACTTCCTTCTGTACGCGAACTCGCTTCTTTACTCGTTATAAATCCAAATACAGTGAGTAAAGCGTATCAAGAGTTAGAGCGACAAGGAATTATTGAAACGTTACGAGGAAAAGGAACATTTGTATCCCAATCGATTACCCCAACATTAGACGAAAGGAAAATCGCTATGGTTGAAAAGCAATTTCATCAATTACTATTAGAAGCCTCTTATCTTGGTATTACGAAAGATAAAATTCATGATTGGATAGATTCATACTATAAAGAGATTGGAGGGAATACGGATGTTGAAAGTGACAAACTTGAAGAAAACAATTGATAATCAAACAATTTTAGACGATGTTTCTTTCACATTGCAAAGAGGGAGTATCATCGGATTACTCGGAAGAAACGGTGCGGGGAAAACAACTTTATTGCGAACGATGGTCGGTATTTTAGACCCAGACGAGGGAACTGTTACATATGAAGATACAAACATTCATCAGTTTCCTGAAATAAAGCAAAGAATTGTATATGTTCCTGATTCTACTAATATACTGAACGGCTATACGATAAAAGAAATCGTAAAGTTTTATAAAGAAGTTTATACCGCATTTGATGAAACACATTTCTATGAACTGTTAGAACGTTTTAACTTACCAAATAAACGAATTCGTAGTTATTCAAAAGGAATGAAAGCACTGCTCGCCATCATTTTAGCCGTTTCTACAAAGGCAGAATATATCATTTTAGATGAACCGACAAATGGACTTGATCCTATCGTGAAAAGGAAAATTTTACAGTTTCTCGTTGGAGAAGTTGCAGAAAAAGAGATTACCATTTTCATCTCCACTCACCATTTAGATGAAGTAGAACAAATTGCAGATACAATTATTATATTAAAAGGCCATACTATCTCGTCTATTACATCACTAGACGATGCAAAATCACGATTTGCTAAAATACAAGTTGCTTATGAACGTTCACTACCTCAAAAACTAGAAAACTTAAGCAATATTAAAATATTAAATCAAACAGGAAAAGTATATACAATCTTAATTGAGGGAAATGTGGCAGCTACATTAGAAAAGTTTCATAAAGAACAGCCACTGCTCATTGAAGAATTAGCCATGTCGCTCGAAGATATTTTTATCACAACGTTTGAGGAGGATTCGCATGTTTCATAAAGCTTTATGGATAAGGCAATGGAAGCAAGGAAAATATATAATTCTATTATTTTGGTTAATTAGTTTATATCAACTACCTTATAAATATTATCAAGAAGCGCAAATGCAGCTAAAACAATCAAAAATGAAGTTTGATGACTATGCATATTACTACTCCTACTATTTTCACGCATCTGATGGTGCCGTCCTCTTTCAAGGAGTTACTCTTATTGCACTTGCTTGTCTTTTAATTGGGTGGGAACGTAACAATCAATCAACTGATTTTCTCTTCTCAATGCCTTTTAAACGAAAAGATATTTTTTTAACAAAATGGTGGCTTGGTGTTTTGAATATTATTACAGTGCAAATTGTTTGCTGGCTTAGCATGTACGGAATAAAGAACATGTCGTTTCACAATGAGTATCAAATCTTTACTCCGTTCTATAGTTACTTTCTATATGCTACGGTTGTACTTATCGCTATTTATACATTCACCTTATTTATCGGAACCATTACTGGACATATATTCTCTCAAAGTAGTTTAGCTATCATTCTATTATTTTTACCATACGGTTTTGGATTGTTAATTTCCGGATTCATTTATTCCCATACACAATGGTCTTTAGATGCAATGGGAGAAATAGAGCAACGTACTCATGAGTACTTGCAACATATAGATATCATTTCACCATTAGAATCTTTTTCTATTACTTATGATTACCACCCGATAGAAACATTTGATAACTATGGCAATAAACTTTCTAGTGTACCACAGGACAATCCAATGGAGCATACTTTTGTACCTTCTCCTTGGACACTATTAACACCATCTGCTTACATCATTATCTTTTTATCAATGGCAACCTTTCTATACACACGTACACCAAACGAACAAAACGGAAAAATACTATTGTTTCCTAACTTGCAAAAATGGTTCATGATTTGCACTGTTCTATGCTTCGGACTGCTTGGCGGTAGAATATTAGGTGGACGAGATGCACTTCTGTCTTATTATGTTGGATTTTTCCTATTCGCTATCATAAGTTACTTCATTTTTACACGTCTATTAAAATTGAAGTTTGCTTTTGGAGGGAAATAAACATACATTAAGGTGATGAATACATGTTTCAAAAAGCATTATAGATGTGAAACTATAAAAACGGAACAATGGCATTAATAGAAGCTGACAAAAGAAAGATGTTATGAATTATTTAACTCTTATATGAACTAAATAAAAAGGCATTGCACAAGAGCAATGCTTTTTATTATATATGTCCCTATCTAAATAAAGAGGTTATTTCACATTCTCTCTCCTATCCCCATACACCATCTCTTCTTTCATCCCAAATCCATCACCATTTTGCACAATTTGCTCTGTCGGTGCAACTACACTTTCAGCAATTTTCCATTCCCCACGCTCTTTCACAAATACTTGTAGAAAATAGTTCATGCCATCTAATTGATATGCATTTTCTTTTTTCACATTATAGTGAATCGCAATGTAGTACACTTGAATATTTTCTTTTCCTATTTTTGATACGTATTGCGATAGTCTCGGTATATAGAGTGCTGCTTTCTGAAAAGATAGTTGTTTCGCTTTAACAAGCGATGAACTTGTTACATTACGTAATGTGTCCTGATTACGAATATTATCGCTATGGTGGAATAATACTGCGTTTTGCATAGAACGAACCCATAATTTCGAATATAAGACTGTATTATCGGTTTCAATGTACTTCACTTCTTTTCGTACCACTTGGATAGGCGTATCTGCGTACGTAAATGTTTGAAAATAGAAAAAACCACCAAATAAAATGGTAAGTGCAGCAATATATTTCATAATCTTTCCTCCGATCTTTTAATTAAAGTATCGGAGTTTCAAAATATTTTTATTCAAAAGAAAAAGGATAGGAATGCTTTCGCTTCCTATCCTCATTTATTATAATACGCGGCCAAATAGTTCTAAGACCATTTCTATTTCTTGGTCGCTCCAACCTTTAAATCTCTCTTTATAATATTCTTTACGCACAGCTTCAAGTTTTTCAGTTACTTCTCTTCCGTGCTCTGTAATTTCTAAATACACGATTCGACGATCTGAATTAGAACGTTTTCTTTCTACTAATCCTTTTCGTACGAGACGATCTGTAACAGCTGTAATATGACTGGAGGTTACGTTTACTTCACTCGCAATTTGCGAAGCCATCTGTGGACTCTTTAAAAATAACGCACGTAATACAGAAAATTCATTATATGGCATATGTTCTGCAAAACGTGTATTAATATCATTTTGTAATAAACGTATCATTTTTCGAAATGATGCAGATAAATCTAAAATCAGTGTTTCTCTTTTTTCGTTCAATAGCCTCGTCCCTTTTTTATCATATTTACACATATTATAATCTATAAATACCTATGTTGTACATGCTTTCTTTCCTCAACATTCTCATTTATGTAACTTTTTTCATATAAATTTCTTTTTTGTTCACACATATACATATAAAAAGGATGGTGATGGAAAATGCAGGGTGGAATGAATCCTTATTTACACAACGTACGCACAGCTAATACTGGTAAAGAAGCTACTATTACTGTACAAGGCGAAGGCGTTGTCAAAGCAAAACCGAATGTTGTTATATTAACGCTTGGCATTCGAACAGATGATAAAAATGTAAAACAGGCTCAAGAAGAAAATGCAGTGCAATCCAAACAATTGCTGGATGCACTTAAACAGCTTGGTATTGCCGATAAAGATATAGAAACGATTTCTTATACGATTACTCCTCAATACGAATATGTAAATGATAAAGCATTGCTACAAGGATACCGCGTGGAGCATTTGTATGAAATTACCGTTTTAAATGTACAAAAAGCTGGGGAAGTATATGATATAGCCGTTTCAAATGGCGCAAATGTAGCAAAAGGTTTACGTTTCCGAGTATCTCATCCAAATAAATATTATGAGCAAGCTCTCATTCAAGCTCTGCACCAAGCAGTAGAAAAAGCTCGTGCTATTGCGAGTACATATAATTTAAATATTAATCCTGTTCCCCTCTCATTCGTTGAAGAATCTGCCCAATTACCACGGGAGGTTACGTCTTATGCTACTTTACATGCGCAAGCAGCCCCTCCCATTCAATCGGGTGAATTAGAAATCATTTCATCCATACGGGCTATTTTTACGTATTTATAACGAATTCTCTTTACAAGTAAACGTTATCATTTTACTTGTTGTAAAAACATGATGTTCTGATATAATAAAGAACGGTGAGCTCTTACATAAGAGATATCACGGGTGGGAGAGGGATATGAAAAAGAAGGTTTAACATGAAAGGAATACTTGAAAGAACATTTAAATTAGGTTTACACGAAACATCACCAAAACAAGAAGTATTAGCTGGAGTTACGTCATTTTTCACAATCGTATATATTATGATTGTAAATGCGTCAATCTTATCAGATGCTGGCATTCCTCTTGAAGCTGGAATTTTAGCAACTGTTTTTAGTTCATTTGTCGGATGTCTACTCATGGCATTTTGGGCAAATGCACCTGCTATTCTTGTCCCGGGTATGGGTGTAAATGCATTCTTCACGTACACAGCTGTGCATACGCTTGGACTAACTTGGCAAGAAGCATTGGCTGCTGTCTTTATCTCTGGTATTATTTTTGCAATTGCCGCTTTTACACCAATCGCTCGCGTGCTATCAGTATCAATTCCAAAGTCATTAAAGGAAGCGATTACTGTCGGCATCGGATTATTTTTAGCGTTTATCGGATTGCAAAAAGGTGGTTTAGTCGTTTCGAACCCAAATACTGCTGTGGCAATGGGGAAATTAAGTAATCCTGTCGTTCTTGCGACATTACTTACTCTTATCATTGCACTTGTATTATTTATTCGTAACGTACGTGGAAACTTTTTATGGACGATTGCAATAGGAACTGGTATCGCCTGGCTATTTGGTCTTGTGGATACGAGTCAAGTGGGAAATAGTTCATTCTCATTCGCTAATTACGGTGATGTGTTTGGAGCTATGTCATTTGGGAAACTTTCTTCCTTACCATTTTGGATTGCAACATTCTCTTTAAGCATGGTGCTTATCTTTGAGAACATGGGACTTCTGCACGGTTTATTAGAAGATGATCGTAAATTCCCACGTGCTTACCAAGCCAATGCAATTTCAGCAATGACATGTGGTCTATTTGGCACAAGTCCTACCGTTTCAACAGTAGAAAGTGCCGCAGGTATTACTGCAGGTGGTAAGACAGGTCTGACGTCTATCGTTACTGGGTTGCTATTCTTTGCATCACTGTTTGCTCTTCCATTTGTCAAATTAATTCCTGATAGTGCCATTGCACCAATCTTAATTATTATTGGCGGTCTGATGATTACAAGTATTCAACAAATTCCTCTGAATGACTTTTCAGAAGGATTTCCAGCATTCTTAATTATCGTTATGATCCCGCTCACATATAGTATCGCTGATGGCATTGCGTTCGGATTTATTGCTTACCCTATCTTAAAAGTTGCTCTTGGAAAGCGTAAAGAAGTCGCACCATCTATGTATATCATTACATGCTTATTCTTAGCTATGTTTGTATTACATGCTATTGGTTAAAAAAACACCGAGGAAATCCTCGGTGTTTTTTTACTTAAACCATCCTTTTTTATAAAACCAGGCCATCATTCCGCCGCCAATTAGTGCCATAATAAGTAGACAAATAAAATAACTATATTGTCCACCAAGCTCTGGCATATGCGTAAAGTTCATTCCATATACTCCCGCAATAAATGTTAATGGCATGAAAATAGTCGAGAATACAGTTAATGTTTTCATAATGTTATTCATATGATGTGAGTTTAATGAAAAATAACTATCCCGAATATCTGCTGTTAACTCTCGGCTTGCCTCAATCATTTCTGTTAGTTTAAGCAAATGATCATGTATATCTTTAAAGTAAATTTCATGATCGCTTATACCGTAAAAACGAGTCGAATTTAAAATACGATATAATAAATCACGCATCGGAATGATTGTACGCCTTAGCTTTGATAAATCTGTACGTATATCAAATACCTCTTCTAATACACTTCCTGCTGTCTCCCCCGTTAAATTATCATCAATTGCATTTAAATGATCCTCAATGTAATATACAGGCGCAAAATAGTCATCTACAATTTGGTCGATAATTGTATGAGCTACGTGTAAAGGACTATTTTTAATACGCTTCTTTTCTCCAAGTGTTTTCCATACTCTTTCGATTGCATTGTTATGAGAAAAGTGGAAAGAAACAATATAACGATCACTAATAAATAAATCGATTTCGTGCGGTTCTAGTCCATCTTCCCCAAATGCATGAAGTACTAAAAAGTTATATCCATCATAAAAATCAACTTTTGGTCTCTGTACATATTCTATACAGTCTTCAATTGCAAGGGGATGGAACTTAAAATGGTCTTGCAGAATATATGTATACTCTTCTTTCGTTGGCTTATATAAATCTAGCCAATACCATACAATATGGTCTTTCTTTGTTTCTTCTAGAGAAACATCATATAATACTTCATCTGTTTTTGTTACTGCACAAATTCTAATCATAATTTCACCCATTATTATTATAAACAAAAAATAGTAAAAAAAGCCAAGGAGAAATCTCCTCAGCTTTTTTATTACTTCGTTACGATACCGTGTACTAAAGTTGGTGCATCTACATGTTCTTTAGAAATCTTCATGTTCTCATAAATTTTCGCTTTTACATCTTCAACATTTTCGCGGTTTGCGTAAATTGTAACAAGGGATTCACCTTGCTTCACGCTATCGCCTACTTTTTTGCGCAGCATTAGACCAACTGCTAAATCAATTTCAGACTCTTTCGTTGCACGTCCTGCTCCTAAAAGCATTGCTGCTGTTCCGATTTCGTCTGCAACGATTTCTGATACATATCCGTCTTCTTTCGCTTCCACTTCAATTTTAAATTGTGCTTGTGGCAATTTAGAAGGATCATCAACAACAGATGCGTCGCCGCCTTGCGCTGATAAGAACGTTTTAAATGATTCTAGCGCTTTTCCGTTGTTCATTACTTCAATTAGCTTTTCACGTGCATCTTCTAAAGATGAAGCTTGTCCGGCAAGGTACACCATTTGACTTCCAAGTGTTAAACATAACTCTTCTAAATCTTTCGGCCCTTTACCTTGTAATGTATCAATTGCTTCTTGTACTTCTAGTGCATTACCAATAGCTTCACCAAGTGGTTGACTCATATCCGAAATAACTGCCATCGTGTTACGACCAACGTTATTACCGATACGTACCATTGCTTCTGCTAAACGTTTTGCATCTTCATCCGTTTTCATAAATGCACCTGCTCCAGTTTTTACATCAAGAACAATTGCATCTGCACCAGCAGCAATTTTTTTACTCATAATCGAACTTGCAATAAGCGGAATTGAGTTTACTGTTGCTGTTACATCACGAAGTGCATATAACTTTTTATCAGCAGGCGTTAAGTTACCACTTTGGCCGATAACTGCGATTTTGTTTTCATTTACAAGACGCATGAATTCATCGTTTTCAATTTCCACATGGAATCCTGGGACTGCTTCTAATTTATCAATTGTACCACCAGTATGTCCTAAACCGCGTCCAGACATTTTCGCTACTGGTACATCTAAAGCAGCTACTAATGGACCTAATACAAGTGTCGTTGTATCACCAACACCACCTGTTGAATGCTTATCTACTTTTACACCTTCAATAGCTGATAAGTCGATTGTATCACCGCTATTTACCATTGCCATCGTTAAATCAGCACGCTCTTGATCGTTCATATCTTGGAAGAAAATTGCCATTGCAAGTGAACTTACTTGATAATCAGGAATATCACCATTTGTATATCCTTCAACAATAAAATTAATTTCTTCTGTCGTTAATGCATGTCCGTCACGTTTTTTTGCAATTAGGTCCACCATTCTCATTGTGAGGTCACCCCTTCATTTGTTTTACGATTGCTTTTACTAATGCTAAGAAGTTCGCTTTAACACGTTCTGTCGTTTCAATTACTTCATCGTGGTGAAGTGGCTGATCTAAAATACCAGCTGCCATATTTGAAATACAAGAAATACCTAATACTTTCATACCAGCATGACGCGCTACAATTACTTCAGGTACTGTTGACATACCAACTGCATCTCCGCCAAGTGTACGAAGCATACGAATTTCAGCAGGTGTTTCATATACAGGACCTGTCATTCCTACGTATACACCTTCTTGTACTTTAATATTTAAGTCTGCTGCAACTTGTTTCGCCATTTCGCGAAGTTCTACCGTATATGACGTAGACATATCAGGGAAACGTACGCCCATTTCAGAATCATTTGGTCCGATTAATGGATTCGTACCCATGAAGTTAATGTGGTCTGAAATTAACATAAGATCGCCTGGCTCAAATGATGTATTTACACCACCAGCTGCGTTTGTTACAACAACTGTTTCTACACCTAGTTCTTTCATAACACGAACTGGGAATGTTACTTTTTGCATGTCGTATCCTTCATAGAAGTGGAAACGTCCTTGCATTGCTACTACTGTTACACCTTGAAGTGTACCGAATACTAGTTGACCTGCATGGCCTTCTACAGTTGATACTGGGAACTCAGGGATTTCACTGTAAGGTACTGTTACTGCGTTCTCAATTTCGTCTGCTAATACACCTAGTCCTGATCCAAGGATTAGTCCTACTTGTGGTGTCTCTTGAAATTTCTCTTTTAAGTATGAAGCTGATTTTGTAATAAGTTCACGATTCATTTGTTTATCCCCCTATTTCTTTAGCTCGTTTAAGAAGCTTGTTCCGTATTCTGGCATTTTCACACCGAAGTTTTCTGCTACTGTTGCACCAATATCAGCAAATGTTTGACGAAGTGGTAACTCTTGTCCGCCTTCTTTCATGCTTGGGCTATATGCTAATAATGGTACATATTCACGTGTATGGTCAGTACCAGGATGAATTGGATCATTACCGTGGTCTGCTGTAATTAGTAATAAATCATCTTCTTTTAGTTTTGCGAATACTTCTGGAAGACGTGCATCATATTCTTGCAGAGCTTCTCCGTATCCTTGTGGATCACGGCGGTGGCCGAATAATGCATCAAAGTCAACTAAGTTTAAGAAGCTAAGACCTGTAAAGTCCATATTTAATGTATCTACAAGCTTATCCATTCCATCCATGTTAGACTTCGTACGAAGTGATTCTGTTACCCCTTCGCCATCATAAATATCAGAGATTTTACCGATAGCAATTACATCGTAGTCACTATCTTTTAATTCATTCATTACTGTACGGCCGAATGGTTTTAGTGCATAATCATGACGGTTTGGTGTACGTGTAAAGTTTCCAGGTTCACCAACGAATGGACGAGCAATAACACGACCTACCATGTATTTCTCATCTAATGTTAATTCACGTGCAATTTTACAGATTTTATATAACTCATCAAGTGGCACTACTTCTTCGTGTGCTGCAATTTGTAATACGCTATCAGCAGAAGTATAAACGATTAAAGAGCCTGTTTCCATTTGCTCTTGACCAAGTTCATCAAGAATCTCAGTTCCTGAAGCTGGCTTATTACCGATAATTTTACGGCCTGTTTTTTCTTCTAATTCATCAAGTAATTCTTTCGGGAATCCTTCCGGGAACACTTGGAATGGTGTATCAATGTAAAGGCCCATGATTTCCCAGTGACCTGTCATTGTATCTTTACCAGTAGATTTCTCTTGCATTTTTGTGTAATATCCAAGTGGTTTCTCTACTTTAGAGATACCTTTCATTTCTCGAATGTTACCAAGACCTAATTTCACCATGTTAGGCATTTGTAACCCATTCATATGTTCAGCAATGTGACCAATTGTGTCAGATCCTAAATCACCAAATTGCTCAGCATCTGGTGCTTCACCGATTCCCACAGAGTCCATTACGACTAGGAATATACGTTTATATTTATTCATAACTGCGACCTCCTATAAGTTCAGTTCTACTTCTTGTAGTATGTTCAAAACGCTATAAAGTGAAACTGTTATCCAAAAGAATTCTCATTGTCAAACAGTACTTCTTTAAATCATTTTCTAACCTATTTCGTTTACTTGAAACGATTCAAAAACATTTCTAGTTTTTTCTAAGTCAGATGTCAGACATCTGATACTGATATCATAACATGTTTACGCTTTCTTTTTAATACATTTTCGTAGAATTTCTCATTTTCTTCACACTTCTATTGTAATCCATTCTGCAACGAAGTGCTAATTTTTTTATGATTTATTTCTTCATATTAAAAATAAAAAGTAGCTCTAAAGAGCTACTTTTTATTTTACTTCTATTGTTTCTTCTTTATGTTCATGCAATTCGCCTTTTCTTACATGTACTTTCACTTTGTAAGCACCGTTCTCTTTGAAAGTATGTTTTGTTTCATACTCTCCTTTATTCCCTTCTTTCGCTGGAATAAATTCGTGTTTTTCAACACCATCTTTCCAAATCTCTAGTTGTACTTCAGCACCAGTTAGGGCTTCTTCTTTTTGTTTTAAATGAACTTTCATTGTAGATTCAGCATTTGCCTTTATGTCTCCAGCCATAAGATGGATCATTGTGTCACTTTTATGATCTCCATGTCCTGCACTGTGATCACTATTTTCTTTTTTTGCATCTTCTACTTTCGCATTTCCTACAGCAACTTTTACTTCTGGCATAACGTGCATTTCACGTGCATTTGTGTGAGCGATAATATGGTATACTCCATCCGTTTCGAATGTTTTCTCTACTGCATAAACACCTTTTCCTTTATGCTTACCATCTAACATCTCGTGTTTTTCGTCGCCATCTTTCCAAATTTCAAACTTTACATCATCGGCATCCGTTACTTTTTCTTTCCCTTGTGTAACAAGTGCTTGTACTTCTGTTTTTTCACCTGGTTTAATTTCTTTCGGATTTGTTTGTACTGCTACTTTTACAGCTTCAAGTTTCTGTTCTTTTTTCGGTTCTTCTTTGTTTGTATTACAGCCAGCCAACGCTAGCATCGCGATAAATAAAGTTATAATCAGTTTTTTCATCATCATTTCCTCCTTTATACTTTATTTAGTATAGAGGAAATACATTGTAATATTCCAGTCTTCTGCTGAAAACAATATACGAAATGTTTGTGAAGTTTCTGTGAAACGCTCTTCCCCTCTTAATCTATGAAAAAAAGAGCATAGTAACTATGCTCTCGGATGAAACTGTTTATATACATCTTTTAATCTAGTTTTTGAAACGTGCGTATAGATTTGCGTCGTTGAAATATCTGCATGTCCAAGCATTTCTTGTACAGCACGTAAATCTGCTCCATTTTCTAATAAGTGCGTAGCAAACGAATGACGCAACGTATGAGGTGTAAGCTCTTTTTCAATATTTGCTTCTTTCGCTAATCGTTTTAATATTTTCCAAAATCCTTGTCTTGATAATCGATTACCATGATGGTTTAAAAAGAGTGCATCTACTACTTTTTTCCCCATTAATTCTCTTCTTCCTTTTTCAATATACTTTTGAATCGCTTCCGTTGCTAAACTTCCTAGTGGAATAATTCTTTCTTTATTCCCTTTCCCTATGCAACGAACAAATCCCATTGTTAAATGTACATCTTCTAAATTGAGTGCAATCAATTCTGAAACACGAAGTCCTGTCGCATACAGTAACTCTAGCATCGCCTTATCACGAATCCCAAAAGCACTTGTCATTTTTGGTGTTTGAAGTAACGCCTCTACTTCATCAACTGATAATACTTTTGGTAATTTCCGTTCCCCTTGTGGCGTTTCAATATGTACGGATGGGTCGTGTTCTACCGCTCGTTCACGAAGTAAAAATTGGTGGAACGAACGAATTGATGCGATATGACGCGCCAATGTTTTCGAAGATTTTCCGTTCTCTTTTAAATACTGCAAAAAGTTAACAATGTGTAAACGGGTCACTTCATGAAAAGTTTTCGTCTGTTCCACATTTTGCAAATACTTTACGTAGCTTTTTAAATCCCGTTCATAAGATACTACTGTATTCTTTGCTAATCCTTTTTCGACAACCATATAATGAATAAAATCTTTTAATTGATCTTCCACTCTACACTACTCCCCATTTTCATAGAAAAACATCATTCTATTTACGAAAGCATCCTTTGCCGGTTCTTCATTCCCTGATACTTTTTCTACAGTCTCTTCTTTAGGTTTTTCATAACGATGATAGCTTTCATATTCTTCATTTATCCATAGTATAGCGAAATAAAACAAAATCGTACAACTTGTAAATAATAAAAATACTTTTATTCCATCAAAAGTTAATTTTAAAGCTCGGCGCATTGTAAATTCCTCCAAAATATAAGTTATTACAACATATGCCAAGCTTTCACCAATTTATACCTTATTCAAATAAAAAACCTCTTCCTAGATAAATAGGAAAAGGTTATTTTTCATCCGTTTCATTTTCTTGACAATTTTTACAAATCCCATGGAATGTTAAACGATGATCTTTCACCTTAAAGCTCCAGTCTCGTTCTACTTTCCTTTCCACTTCACCAAGTAAATCTTCTTGTATTTCTTGTACAGCACCACATTGTGTACAAATCAAATGATGGTGGAAACGCTGCGCACCTTCTTGGCGTAAGTCATAGCGTGAAACACCGTCTCCGAAGTTAATCTTATCGACAACTTTTAACTCAGATAATAGTTCTAAAGTTCGATAGACGGTTGCTAATCCGATCTCTGGCGACTTTTCTTTTACAAGGAGGTAAACATCTTCTGCGCTTAAATGATCTTCTTCATTTTCTAGCAGCACACGAACTGTTGCTTCACGTTGCGGTGTTAATTTGTAGCTCGCTGCATGTAATTGCTTCTTAATTCGTTCAATTCTTTCTTCCATTCGGTACTACTCCCTCCTCGCCACTCTTACACCATTATATCAGAAGAAGGGCTTCTGTCAAAAGAAAAAACAATAAAAACAAATTGATAATTATTCTCAAAAAGTATTCATTTTTTATTAATAGCCTCAACGACTTCTTTCATTAAAACTGGTGATGCGTAAGCCTCCACACTAGAAGCAAGTGCTAACACTACTCCAATTACGAGAAAGAAGCATGTATAACGGATTAATAATGGTAATAGTGGCTCGGTTATTTTTCTAATAAATTGATGCCTAATCATCCGTAAAGAAAAACTTGCAGCAATAGTTGTCATAACGAGAAAGACTGGAATGATAATTAAATTTTGTGGCAAAACAGATACAAATGCTAATAATAGTCCATTCCATCCATGCTGACTTACTAAAAAACCAACTGTAAATCCAACGACAACTCCTTTTACAAATAATAAAATAAAAATAAGTGGTAATCCAATAATTGAAATCCCTAAAATCCAAATAAACCCGATGTATTTTAATTGCGAAAAGTAACTTTCTCGAAACATTTCGCCCGCAATAGCAAATTCTCCTTTAGAGACTTGTCCAAAAAAACGTTGTAAATAAAATGATAAATCTTGTTTTTGATTGATTTGTAAACTATTCACCAGAATGGCTCCGAATATTACTCCCATCAATAATAAAACGACGTTAAATATATATAATGAAGAGTTTTCCTGTATGTGAGACATTACACGGTCTTGCCAATTTTTTCGCCACATTTTTCTTCCCTCCGTTCACACTCTTATTAAAAATGTATGAAAGAAAGAAAAAAGTATGACGAATTAACATTGAAATTCCGCTCTACTTTGCTAAACTAAAAAGTAGAGAATAGGAGGGATTTCTCTTGAAACCATTATTATTAGATTTTCCAACATTATTTCAAACTGAACGCTTGCAAGTTCGTAAACCATTTCCAGGTGATGGTGCAGAAGTATATGAAGCAATCCAAGCTTCTCTAGAAGACTTAGTACCGTGGATACCAATTAACGCTGAAACAGAAGAGAGTGCTGAAGAAATTGTTCGCGAAGCTCACGGACAGTTTTTACTTCGTGAAACACTTGATTTTCACTTATACGATAAAGTATCTGGTACATTCATCGGAGCAATTACACTAAAGCCTGAAAACTGGGATATTCCAAAGTTTTCACTTCACTTCTGGCTACATAGTGCCTATACAAAACAAGGCTATATGACCGAAGCTGTTAAAGGTGCAATTCAGTTCGCCTTTGATAAACTAGGCGCTAGAAGAATTGAAATTCGTACTGATGCAACAAATATAAATGCATGTAGCTTAGCAGAACGTCTAGAATTCATTCTAGAAGGTACAATGGAAAATGATTTCCTAGCACCAGATGGTAGCTTAAGTGATGCACGTGTATATGCAAAAATCAATTAAAAAACACTCGCCTTTGGCGAGTGTTTATTTTTGTAGTTGTAAATATTGTACTGCAAACATCGTCTTCGCATCATGAATACGAAGATCTTTCATAAGAGTAATCGCTTCTTCTAACGATACTTCCATTAATTCCACAAACTCATCTTCATCTAACTCAGCTTTATTTTCTTTTTTTGTCAAACCTGTCGCTTTATATACATATAAAATTTCATCTGCGAATCCTGGAGATGTATAGAAAGAAGTAATGAGCTCCATATTTTCACATACATATCCTGTTTCCTCTTCTAGTTCACGAACTGCTGTTACCTCAGGTTTTTCACCAGGTTCTAACTTGCCAGCCGGAATTTCTATAATCGCCTTTTCAAGTGCTTTACGATACTGCTCAACAAGCACAATTTTCCCCTCATCAGTAATAGCAATAATAGCAACTGCACCAGGGTGATTTACAATTTCACGTTTACTCATTGCTCCATTTGGTAATACTACATCATCAACACGAACTTTTATAACTCTACCATCAAAAATCGGCTCAGTTTTTACTGTTCTCTCTGCAAGATTACTCACACTACTTCATCTCCCTGTTCTATTTCCTATTCTTTCCTCATACATTTTACCACATTGAAAGGAGCGTGATAGAAATGAAAGTTTATATTTTACCAAATCGCGTCACTTTAGTCGGAAAAGCATGGCAAATTCGCCATAAGCTAAAGCAATATAGCAAAGAGTATACAACTGTACAAGAGTGGATTACAGCAAATAAAGTGAAACATTAATCATGCTTTTACGGGCAGTTAATGCGCAGCGAAAAGTAAACGTTTGTCAACCTCTTTTCCCTCTCGTACAATAAAGGTAAGGAGGTTGACCTATGAAAAAACGTCAATTAGGAAACTCAGATTTGTTTGTTACAGAAATGGGCCTTGGCTGTATGTCTCTCGGTACATCTGAAACAGAAGCTATGCATATTATCGATGAAGCGATCGATTTAGGAATTAATTTTTTTGATACAGCAGATTTATATGATTACGGATTAAATGAAGAATTTGTTGGAAAAGCCTTGAAGGGAAGAAGAGACCAAATTGTACTTACAACGAAGGTTGGAAATCGTTGGACAGAAGAAAAAAATGGCTGGTCTTGGGATCCTTCTAAAGCTTACATAAAGACTGAAGTAAAGGAAAGTTTACGTAGACTTCAAACTGATTATATTGACCTTTACCAACTTCATGGCGGAACGATTGAAGATCCAATAGATGAAACAATTGAAGCTTTTGAAGAATTGAAAAAGGAAGGTATTATTCGCCATTACGGTATTTCTTCTATACGCCCAAATGTCGTTCGTGAGTATGCAAAACGCTCAAACATCGTTAGTGTACTAATGGAATATAGCCTTTTAAATCGTCGCCCTGAAGAATGGTTCCCACTTCTGAATGAACACCAAATTAGCGTCATTGCCCGCGGGCCACTTGCAAAAGGAATTTTAACTGACAACAATGCAAGAAAAATAGAAAGAGTAAAGGAAAAGGATTATCTTTCTTATTCTTACGATGAATTACATACAACTCTAGCGAGTGTAAAAGAAACGATTGGAGAACGCTCTTTAACAGGAACAGCTATTCAATATTGCTTACATAATAAGACTGTTGCAGCTGTTATACCTGGTGCAAGCTCGCTTCAACAATTACAGGAAAATATACGAGCTAGCCAACAGTTACCTTTAACGAAAGAAGAATATATACAACTTCAAAAGATTGTTAAATATGACACATATGCTTTGCATCGTTAAAAATATCGAATTACCGATAAATAGAAGACTGTCTCCAGTATCAGGAGACAGTCTTTTTTATAACGTATCATATTTATCAGGATTCGTTCCTACATGTAAATCACGATTCAACGTGTTAATTTGACGTATCTCTTCTTCAGTTAGTGCAAAATCAAAAATAGTAAAGTTTTCTTTAATACGAGATGGTGTAACAGATTTAGGAATTGTAACAATCCCGCTTTGAATATCCCACCTTAATATAACTTGTGCAGGTGTTTTTTCATATTTGTTAGCAATAGCCTGAATGATTGGATGCTGGAATACTTCTCCGCCCCTCATTAACGGACTCCATGCTTCCATTTGAATTTGCTCATCTTGACAATAATTGCGCAACTCAAATTGCGTCAACATCGGATGAAGTTCCACTTGGTTTACCATCGGCTTCACTTTGCAATTTGGTAATAATAGTTCTAAATGATGTTTATGAAAATTAGAAACACCAATCGCGCGCACTTTACCTTCTTCATACAATTTTTCCAAAGCTCGGTACGTATCAACATACTTCCCTCTTACCGGCCAATGTATTAAATATAAATCTACATAGTCCATTTGTAATTTTTTTAAACTCTTTTCAAATGCCTCGAGTGTCTCCTCATATCCTTGATCGTCGTTCCATACTTTTGTTGTAATAAATAGATCTTCTCTTGGAATTCCTGATTCACGTATCGCCTCTCCGACACCGCTTTCATTTTCATATACAGTTGCTGTATCAATCGAACGGTATCCAACTTCTAACGCTGTTTTTACTGCTTGCTTTACTTCGTCTCCTTCTTTCGCTTTATATACGCCTAGACCAATCATCGGCATTTTCACGCCATTATGAAGTGTAGTTGTTGGAATATGCACAGTCGTCTCCCTTTCATTGTTACATTTTTTATAAGCCACAACTTTATTTCAACAAGATTCATCCCAAAAGTCAAAACATACGTACAGTTTACATAACACTTTTATATAGTTAAAAAATAACGTGAATTCATTCATTCACGTTATTTTTTCTCCATTCTTTCGCTTTTTCATCCACATTGCGCACAAACTCATTTTTTCCTTCCGTATATAACGCGCCATCATATGTATACTTTTCGGCTAATTCTTTCTTTAAGGTTGCATATGTCTCTGCTTCTTCACAATGAGCCATCATATAATCACGAAATGCTAAATGCCTTACTATCTCTGGATTTCCTTTTTCAAACACGTGTAAATGATACGAACGTTTTTCTTCAGTTCCATGAATAAAATATCGGCGTCTTGAAATACCATTTTCCCCTTTTACGATGTAACCAAGCTCTATAAATCGTTCATTCCACCCATCTACTCTTTCGATATTTTCTACTTCCATGATCATATCAATAATAGGTTTAGCTGCCAGTCCAGGAACTGACGTACTTCCAATATGATGAATTTTTACCGTTTCTGGCATCGCTGATTTTAATCTTTTAGCCTCCATTTGAAATTTTTCACTCCAATGGTTTTCATGTGGAACAACGACAATTTTTCTCATTCTAACTCCCCTTTTCTTACAAGCTCGTCAAAAAATGATCAGTGGTATTTCACTGATCATTTTTTATTATTTAAAGTCTTTCCAAGTAAGGTTACTTTCACTTAGCAGTTCTTCAAATGATTTATTCTTTTCACGTTCTTTTTGTTCTTGGCGCTTTCTTTCCAGTTCAGCTGCCTCTTTTTCCTCTTCTCTCACTTGCAACTCTTTCTTCTTACTCTTTAATTGTTGCATGAGTGAATCATTTAATTGATCGCCTAATGTAAGTGTTTCTTTCTTTGGTTGATTCACTTGCGATTGTCTTTGCATTTGTCTTTGTTTCTTTTTCTTCATGCTACTCACCTTTTACTTTTTTCTCCATTATAGTAGATACACGATGAAATCGACAATAAAAAAGGGTCTTTACTCTATTATTCACTTTTTGTAAATATGTTAATTTTTCGAAAATACTAAATTTTTGTGTAGCTATAATCCTATGAATCTATTAAAATTATGTCGTATGATGTCAGATTATAAAAAAAGGAGAATTATATTATGTGGAAAAAAATTATTCCTGCCGTTGCTGTTTTAAGCACCATTACTTTTTCAAGCGTATTTGCCGCTCCCCCATCTCAGAATCCAGCTGAACAAAACCGCTACATAGACGTACAAATGCTTGGTATTAATGATTTCCATGGACAACTAGATACTGTTAAAAAAATCAATAATAAAGAAGCTGGTGGCGCTGATTACTTAGCTACTTATTTAAAAGAACGTAAAAAACAAAACCCTAATACACTTCTCGTACATGCTGGTGATATCGTCGGAGCTAGTCCACCAGTTTCAGCATTATTACAAGATGAACCGACAATTGAATTTTTAAATGACTTAAAATTTGATGTTGGTACAATCGGAAACCATGAATTTGATGAAGGTATTGATGAAATGCAACGCCTCATTTACGGTGGATATCATGAAAAAACAGGAAATTTCAAAGGAGCTAACTTCCCCTATGTAGCTGCTAACTTCTACAACAAATCAACTGGCCGCTTATTTTTACCACCGTTTACTGTAAAAATGGTAGATGGTGTTCCTGTAGGATTCATTGGGGTTGTTACAACTGATACACCAAATGTCGTTATGCCTACGATGCTTAACAATGTACAAATTACTGATGAAGTAGAAGCAATTAATAAATCAACACAACAATTAAAACGTCTCGGCGTTAAATCTATCGTCGTTCTTGCTCATGTCGGTGGAACAACCGATGAGTCTGGGGTAACAAATGGCGATCTTACTCGAATTGCAAATGAAACAGACCCAGAAGTTGATGTTATTTTCGGTGGACATAGTCATACGTATGTAAATGGTACAGTAAATAATAAACTAATTGTCCAAGCAAATTCATACGGAACGGCTTTCTCAGACGTGGATGTAACAATTGATCGTAAAACAAAGGATATTGTAAAGAAAAAAGCTGAAGTTGTTACAACGTATCATGAAGGTGTAGAACCTGATAAACAAGTAAAGAAAAAACTAGATCAATATAAAGAAAAAATTGCACCACTTGTAAATGAAGTAGTCGGAAAATCTACAGCACCTATCGACCGTAAACAAAATGATGCTGGTGAGTCCACTCTTGGAAATTTAGTTGCCGATGCTCAGCGTCAAACAATGCAAACTCAAATCGCCCTCATGAATCCTGGTGGCATTCGTAATGACTTAGATGCTGGTGATATTACGTGGGGTGAGTTATACGGCATTCAACCTTTTGGAAATCAATTAATTAAAGTAGATTTAACAGGTCAAGACATTCGCGATATTTTAAATCAGCAATGGCAAAAAGGAACAACAAGAATGCTTCAAATTTCAGGTATTCAATATACGTGGGATGCAAATAAACCAAACGGTGAAAAAGTTACAAATATACGTTTAACAAACGGTGAAGAATTATCTCCATCTAAAATGTATAGCGTAGTTGCAAATGCCTTCTTAGCTTCTGGCGGTGACGGATTCGTATCATTTAAAAATGGTAAAAATGCAGAAACTGGTCCAAACGACTTTGAAGCGTTAGTCGATTACGTAAAACAATTAAAAGAACCAATTCAGCCAGTTATTGATGGAAGAATTCAAAAAGTAAATTAAGTGTTTCTCTAATAATAAATTTCATTTTTCACGCCATAAAGGATTTATACTGATCCTCTATTTTATATGTAATATACATTATAAAAAGGATACTCGTTCTTCCAATGAACATAGTATCCTTTTCTTTAGTTATCAAAATGTGATGTTTTGTCAACTTCATATTGCTGTAAAAATTGGTGCAACGCCTCTTCTACAAGTTTAGATTTTTGAACTCCTTTCGATTCTGATATAAGGTCCAATTGTGATAATATTTCTGTATTAATAGAAAAGGTTCGTCTCTTCTTCTCTGTACTTTTACTCATAATTGGTACAATTACTTCTTCTCTTTTTCTTAATAATTCATAAATGCTTTGTAATTGCTCATAAATTAACAATTGATAATCTGTTTTCTCATATTGAAGGGCGGTCGCTTCTTGGAGTTGTAAGTGACGTGGTTCTTCTCCATCTCCTACAAAAATACGTTTCTTCTGCTCTCCATCATATTCGTATCCAATCAATCTTAATTTCTTCGATAATGTATACGGGCTTATTTCAAGACGTTTTGCTATAATAGCGATGGGTTCACGTCTATTTAAACCATCTATAATTTCTCCAATCGTCACAATTTCCCTCCTCCCGTGTTGAAATGACACTAGTATGGTATGTTACAATGATTTTCTAACAGTATATGCAAAATGAATAGCCTGTGCGATTCATACGATTTCACAAAAGGAGGTTTTCAATATGCTTTTTCGTAGCTACACCCCTCAGTTCTATAATGAAAACAAACAACTCATTCCTAATAGTATCGCTACGATAGAAAGCGTTATGATTAATAATCGAAAACAAACTCTCCTTATGCGTGGACAAAACGTAGAGCAACCTATTTTATTATGCTGTCACGGCGGACCTGGGATGGCACAAATCGGATTTATTCGCCATTTTCAAAAAGAATTAGAGAAGCAATTTATTGTTATTAATTGGGATCAGCGCGGGGCTGGTAAATCCTTTTCACTGAAAGATTTCGGAGCAAATTTCACAATCGAACAATTCGTTTCCGATGCAAAAGAAGTGATTCAATATGTACTTAAAAGGTTCAACAAACAAAAACTATTTCTCGCTGGTCATTCTTGGGGAAGTATTATTGGGCTTAACATAGCACATCAATATCCAAAGTATATCGAGGCTTACATCGGTATTGGGCAAATTGTACATATGAAACAAAATGAAGAATTGCTATATCAACATTTAATTCATTCTGCAAAAAAACATGATCATAAAAAGGCATTAGCTTCCCTTTTAAAATTAGGCAAACCACCATTTTTAGATACGAGACGTCTCATTATTCAAAGAAAGTGGCTTGGCACATTTGGAGGCGCAATCCAAAACGGATCTTCCTTTTCTTTCATACGAAAAGGTTTCTTTTCTCCTGAGTATACGCTATTAGATTGGTTCAAGTTTCTCGCAGGAAATTTAAAATCTGGCGTTTTATGGGAAGAAATGCTGACAATCGATTTCTTTTCTTCTATCTCAAGTTTATCTATTCCAGTTTATTTTTGTTCTGGTCGCTATGATTATCAAACTCCTTATGCACTCGTTCAAGAATATTGCGATATTATTGAAGCGCCTATAAAAAAGATGATTTGGTTCCCAAATTCAGCACATTCTCCTGATTTAGAAGAACCAGAATTATTCGCTAATTCTTTGCAATCAATTAAACAAGAGCTAGCTTTTCAGCATTAGTAACAAAAGGCTCTTTTACATTTCATAGAAAACATTTTATAATAATATGTCGCAAGTATGTATAAACATAGCAAAACATTTCATATTTACTTGTCTTAACAGAATAAATATTTAGGGAGATTACATTTATTATGAACGCTGTACTCGTCGCAGTAGCAATTATGCTATTGCTTAGTTTGTTACGTGTCCAGGTCATTGTCGCCATCATTGTTGGAGCTTTAACAGGCGGAATTATCGGCGGACTCGGTATTTCAGAAACGATTAACACTTTTACAACTGGTCTTGGAAATAGTGCTCCAATCGCTTTAAGTTATGCAATGCTTGGTGGTTTCGCTATTTCCCTTTCCAAAACAGGACTTCCAGATGCTATGATTCAAACTGCATTAAAATGGATTGGCAATGAACAAGACACGAAAAAACAAGTTTATTCTAAAATACTTATTTTATTCATTATTTTAACGATGGCTTGTTTCTCACAAAATTTGATTCCTGTTCACATTGCTTTCATCCCCATCTTAATTCCAGCACTTTTAAAAGTATTAAATGAGCTGAAAGTGGATCGCAGACTTGTCACATGTATTATTACATTTGGATTGATTACTCCTTATATGTGGATCCCTGCAGGATTCGGAAAAATTTATCATGACGTATTACAAACCAACGCTGCGCAAAGCGGCCTTACATTTGATGTCACACTTATTCCAAAAGCAATGACTATTCCAGCAATTGGTATGATTATTGGATTATGTGTAGCGGTATTCATTACGTACCGAAAACCTCGTACGTATGAAACAGAACAAATTCATACTACCGAAAATGAAATCGTTCCCTATACAAAACGTAGCATTACTTTCGGGTTATTATCTATTATTGCTACATTAACTGTTCAATTAACAACCGAATCAATGATTTTCGGTGCTTTAGCAGGTATTATCGTCTTATCAGTTAGTGGTAGTCTACCACTTAAAGAAGCAGATGCGATATTAACAAGCGGAATGCGTATGATGTCCTTCATTGGCTTTGTTATGATTGCTGCCGCTGGATTCGGCGCTGTTCTTCGAAAAACAGGACATGTTGAATCTCTGGTGCAAACGAGTGCACATATAATCGGAAATAACAAACCACTCGCTGCATTTCTTATGCTCGTTATTGGACTTCTCGTTACGATGGGAATTGGTTCATCCTTTTCAACCATCCCTATCTTAACAACCATTTTTGTACCTCTTTGCATTCAGCTTGGATTTAGTCCAATGGCCACAATTGCAATTATCGGTACAGCCGGAGCACTAGGTGACGCAGGATCTCCAGCATCGGATAGTACCCTTGGACCAACATCCGGTTTAAATGCTGATGGTCAGCACCATCATATATGGGATACATGTGTACCCACTTTTCTACATTACAATATACCGTTACTTATATTTGGCTTTATTGCCGCAATTACATTATAAAAAGGTGCGTATAAAACGCACCTTTTACTTTTTTATTTTTCCTTTTAATTGTTGAAAAGCTACTTTTCCGTTATCTTTGACATAGCTTTCAATTGTCGGTAGTGATGAACCTATCCATTCACACTCTATACTCCCGTTCGGTCCAACAATTTTTAATTTATCTGGTATATGTATATTTAGAAATCTCGCTGACCGAATTAACTCAATAGCAATCTGATCACTTGAGGCTACAATTCCATCTACATACGGATTGTTTTGCAATAATGTAATAAATTGTTTATTTGTATACCCTTGTACACATTCTTCTCGATAAGAGATTCCTTCATCCCAAACAGCGTCTAAAAACCCTGCTATATGATCTTCCATTTCTTCACTTTCTTCTCCCTCACCGAAATATGCAAGAAAGTGACACCCTTTCTCTTTTAATAAAGAAACAGCTCTCTGTCCACTTTCATAATAATTTCCATGTGATTGTTGCTCATCGATCACAACAAACGGAAATGGAATTTTTCCTACACTTTTAAAAACTGCTCTTGTCAAAATAACACCTGCAATGTTATTTTGCTTCAGCATATGTATGTATCTATCTTTATTCTCTATATTACAAATAATGATTTGATAACCTTCTTTATATGCTATTTCCTCAATACAATGTAGCAAAGTGATGTTTGATTGGTTACATAAATTATCTACAAGTAATGCAATTATCGTTGAATTCTCTTTAAATAGTGGCTTCGCTGCACTGTTTGGCCTATAACGTAATTCTTCAATTGCTTCCTTTACTTGTTTTACTGTGTCCTCATGAACGTATCCTTTTTCATTAATAACTCGTGAAACGGTTGCGACTGAAACACCTGCCAATTTTGCAACATCACGTATAGTTGCCACATCGTCACCCCTTAATATGGTAATAGATTACAAATTTACGGTAACCTAAATTACACTATCCGTCAAGATTAATAACTCACATTTCTGAAAATTGTTACATCATTTCACTAAACGATACTCCAACTGAATTTCATGTAAAATTGGGATATTATCATATCCAATACGTGGAATTTCTTTCTTTATTTTTCGTGCCTCCTCTACCGCATTCACATATAAATTAGTCATTACAAAATTACGTTTTTGGTAAAATCGTAACGCATTCATATTATCATTTGTTGTAATAAGCCAAACCTGTCTGCACCGTTCTTCTTCTGCAACTTGTAATACACAATCCACAAGTTTCGTCCCTATTCCTTTTCTTTCTTCAAAGCTATCTAGCGATACAATTTCGCACATATTCCCGATCACTTCATACGTTATAATTCCGATTATTCTGTCATCTAAGAGCGCAACAAATCCTGGCAACTCTTCTAACTGATGTCCCTTACCACGTGAAACCATCAATGAACTTCCCCAGTTCTCACACATGAACATTCGGATTGTTTCTTTCATCGCTGGCGTAATTTTTTGTATATGCAGCATTTCCTATTTCTCCCCTTTTATATCATTGTGATACAATATAAGTGTATCACATGTAACGGTATTTGGAGGATGAGGTAAAGTATGAAACGTTTTTTTGCAGCATTGTTTACTATACTAGGTGCAATAACTGCCCTTGGGATTTTCTTTACAAATAAAGTGATGTACTTAAAGAAAAAAACAGAGGAAGAAGTACTCGAAAGAGAAACGAAAAAACATTTTCGTATAGAGGATTTTGATGCTCTTCATAAAGAAGAAATTCATATCCCTTCACAATTCGGATACGACCTTCACGGATATTACATTCCTGCTGGTCATTCCACCAATAAGTTTATGGTTTTTTGCCACGGTGTAACTGTAAATAAAATAAACTCTGTAAAATATGCAAACTTATTCTTAAAAAGGGGATATAACGTCCTCATTTACGATCATCGTCGTCATGGTAAAACTGGCGGAAAAACAACAAGCTATGGATACTATGAAAAACATGATTTAAAATCCGTAGTTGACTGGCTAAAAAACCGTTTTGGCACCAATATTACACTTGGTATTCATGGTGAATCTATGGGAGCTGCAACACTTCTTCAATACGCAGGACTTGTAGAAGATGGTGCTGATTTCTATATTGCAGATTGTCCTTTCTCTGATTTTCGCGGACAATTACAGCACCGTTTAAAGGTTGAATTCCATTTACCAAAATGGCCTTTATTACCTTTAGCAAACGCATTTTTGAAAGTTCGTGACGGTTATACAATTCGTGAAGTTTCACCAATCGACTGTATAAAAAACATTAACAATCCCGTTCTCTTTATTCATAGTAAAGATGACGACTATATTTTAGCTGATATGACAAAAGCGTTATATGAAGCGAAAGAAAATAATAAGCAGCTTTATATTGCAGAACACGGTGCACACGCTTGCTCTTATAACGAAAATAAAGAAGAGTACGAAGCAGCCGTCGATCAATTTTTAAACACATATGTGAAAGAAACAAAAAACAGGCTTGCATAAGCCTGTTTTTTATTGCGCTAAAACGTCTGTAACTTGTTCCATATTTTCAGAAATCCATTGCATTGCATCATCTAACGTTGGGAATTCTGTCGTTTGAAATGTTACTTCATCTTGCAGTAGCCAAACATCCTTTGCCTCTTGCCCTACACCTGCAATGGACCAATGTAACAAACTATATGGATGATTATCATTCAAAAATGATGCCCACGTGCGCTCATTTGCAATGTTTCGTAATGTATGTAATTGTTTATCCATCTCTCGTCACCTTACTCTAGTCAGTTATGAAAACTATTATAACACTCTCTTCTTTCTCAAACAAAGTGCTCTTTTTTCTCCGCTATTTGCGGGCAGTAAAACTCCCACCTCAAAATTCGGCTGAAACAAAGCAGTTAGGTGGGAGTTTTACTGCCCCTAAAAGCCCGATTGGTTCAACTAATAATTAGTGGGGGATACCTCCCCCACTAATTAAAGTTTCACTTTATATTGCCAAGCACTTCCCTTGATTATATGATGAAATTAAGCGTTTGGGAAGGAGGGATAACGTTGGCAAAAGTACAAATTAAAGTAAATGATAATGGCTCTTTTCGCGTTACAGGGGACGTGGAATTAGTCGACTCACAAGGGAATGCATTCCCAGCAAAACCGGCATTTTCTTTATGCCGTTGTGGTTTATCAAAAAATATGCCTTATTGCGACGCTTCGCATAAAGGTAAATTCGAGTCTGTTGTTAGAGCACCAGAGGCAGAATAATTTTACATGTGACATGCACATTTTTTTGTGCATGTTTTTTCTTTTTAGCAACTCCGTTATATCCCTTCTCTTTACAACATTTCTAATACTTTTATTTCCATTCCAGCCTGCATATATTTTCACACAATTCTTCACATTCGAATATTTTTTACTAGCCTTTTATTTTTTTTGTGCTATAATTTGAGCAAACAGCATCCTTCGGGGTCGGGTGAAATTCCCAACCGGCGGTGATGAAGTGAAAACTTCTAAGTCCGTGACCCGTTTTCAACTCGAAAACGGTGGATCTAGTGAAACTCTAGGGCCGACAGTATAGTCTGGATGGGAGAAGGATATGTTTCTAGTTTTTTATATAGTGAATACACTTTTATTTCAGTATGCATATTTTTAAAGATTCATTTTGATTCTTTATATATGTTTAATTTTCTATACTTATTTTTTATACTGAAATAAAAAGAGACAACTAGCGTTTAAAAATTCGATATTTTGCTAGGTTTTTTCCTTATGCAGAAATATCAATTATCGTTAGGTTTCTTTCCTATGCTTTCGTATTCAAACTATATTTCTAGAAATCACGTCTCCCAAACCCCAAGGATATTAAATCCTTGGGGTTTTTTGATTTTTTTAGGAGAGGTGAAGAAAATGACAGATCAAGAATATATGAGGATTGCCCTGCTGTTAGCAGAAGGAACATCAGGACAAACAAGTCCAAATCCTATGGTTGGTGCTGTTGTTGTAAAAGATGGAAACATCGTTGGTATGGGGGCTCATTTACGAGCTGGTGAAGAACACGCAGAAGTTCATGCCCTTCAAATGGCTGGTCAGAACGCCAAAGACGCTACCGTTTATGTAACACTGGAACCGTGTAGCCACTTTGGAAAAACACCACCTTGTTGTGAATTGCTCATCGAAAAAGGAGTTAAGCGTGTTGTAATTGCTACTCTCGATTGTAATCCGCTCGTTTCTGGTAACGGAAAAAGAAGATTAGAGGAAGCTAGAATTGAAGTAACTACCGGTGTTCTTGAAGCAGAAGCAGTTTTATTAAATCGCTACTTTTTTCACTACATGAAAACGAAACGCCCTTTTGTAACAATCAAAACAGCAATGAGCTTAGATGGAAAAACAGCAACTGTAACTGGTGAAAGTAAGTGGATTACAGGTGAAGAAGCACGTGCTGATGTTCACCAATATCGCCATACACATGATGCAATTCTTGTTGGAGTGAATACAGTTATAGCTGATAATCCTCATTTAACAACAAGAATTCCAAATGGTGGGAAACATCCTATTCGCGTTGTTTTAGATACCCATTTACGAACGCCACCATCTTCTCATGTTATAACAGATGGTTTAGCACCGACATGGATTATTGTCGGTAAGGATGTAAAGAAAGAGAAGATATCTTCTTATGAATCTAAAAATATAGCTATATTCCAAATGGAAACGAAGCATATAGAAATCGAGGACCTTCTTTCCTTTCTTGGAGAAAAACAAATTCTTTCTCTATTCGTTGAAGGTGGCCAATCGATTCATGCAAGTTTCTTAAAAACAAACAATTTTAATGAAATTGTAACCTATATAAGTCCGAAATTAATTGGTGGGAAAGATGCTCCTACTTTATTTGGAGGAAATGGTTTTTCAAAATTACAAGATGCGCTTTCCTTGAAAATTCAAGAGATGAAACAAATTGGTGATGATATAAAAATCGTTGCGAATGCCCGAAACGAGGTGACGAAATGTTTACAGGAATTGTAGAAGAATTAGGAACGATAGCAAACATGCAACAAAGCGGAGAAGCGATGAAATTAACGATTCATGCAAACAAAATTTTATCAGATGTTCACTTAGGTGATAGTATCGCTGTTAACGGCATTTGCTTAACTGTAACAAGCTTTACAACTACTTCATTTACAGTTGATGCAATGCCTGAAACGATGCAGTCGACATCACTTCGCATGCTTAAACCGCACTCTAAAGTAAATTTAGAGCGAGCAATGGCTGCAAATGGACGATTCGGTGGACATTTCGTTTCAGGACATATTGATGGCATCGGAACGATTTTAAATAAAAAACAACATTACAATGCCGTCTATTACAAAATAGCAATTTCTGATGAACTGCTGCGCTATTGTTTGCAGAAAGGGTCCATTGCTGTTGATGGAACGAGTTTAACGATATTTGCTATAGACGAATCTTCCATAACGATTTCACTCATCCCGCACACAGTAAGCGAGTCTGTCATTGGAGAAAAAAATGCCGGAGATATCGTAAACATTGAGTGTGACATGATTGGTAAATATATCGAACGCTTTATTACTAAACCTACAAAACGAGTAGGTTCAATGACTGAAAGCTTTTTACAAGAAAACGGATTTCTATAAGGGGGAAGCACAATGTTTCATCGTATTGAAGAAGCTCTAGAAGATTTAAAACAAGGTAAAGTCGTTATCGTATGTGATGATGAAAACCGAGAAAATGAAGGCGATTTTATTGCTTTAGCAGAGTACATTACACCAGAAACAATTAATTTTATGATTACACATGGCCGTGGTCTCGTTTGTGTACCGATTACAGCAGGGTACGCAGAACGTCTACAATTAGAACCAATGGTATCTCATAATACAGATTCACATCATACTGCGTTTACAGTGAGCATTGACCATGTTTCTACAACAACAGGGATTAGCGCTCACGAACGTGCAACTACGATACAAGAATTGTTAAACCCCGCATCAAAAGGCGCTGATTTCAATCGACCTGGACATATCTTTCCATTAATTGCGAAAGAAGGCGGTGTCCTGCGTCGTGCAGGTCATACAGAAGCTGCTGTTGATTTAGCAAAGCTATGCGGTGCCGAACCAGCTGGAGTTATTTGCGAAATTATAAATGAGGACGGCACGATGGCACGTGTACCTGATTTAATAGAATGTGCAAAACAATTTGATATAAAAATGATTACAATAGAAGATTTAATTGCTTATCGCCGCCATCATGAAACACTTGTGACGAGAGAAGTGGAAATTACATTACCTACAGATTTCGGTACTTTCCACGCAATTGGCTATTCTAACTCATTAGATACGAAAGAACATATCGCACTTGTAAAAGGTGATATTTCAACAGGTGAACCGGTACTTGTACGTGTTCATTCTGAATGCTTAACAGGAGATGTATTCGGTTCACATCGCTGCGATTGCGGACCACAACTCCATGCAGCACTTGCTCAAATTGAGCGTGAAGGAAAAGGTGTTCTTCTTTATATGAGACAAGAAGGAAGAGGCATTGGGCTTCTTAATAAGCTTCGCGCTTATAAATTACAAGAAGAAGGATTCGATACTGTAGAAGCAAATGAAAAACTCGGCTTCCCTGCTGATCTTCGTGATTACGGTATCGGTGCTCAAATATTAAAAGATTTAGGTTTACAAAGCTTACGATTATTAACGAATAACCCAAGAAAAATTGCTGGCTTACAAGGTTACGATTTAGAAGTAGTCGAGCGTGTACCGTTGCAAATGCCGGCAAAAGAAGAAAATAAATCGTATTTACAAACGAAAGTAAATAAATTAGGACACTTACTAAACTTATAATTAAAGGAGAGATTTATTATGGTATTCGAAGGTCATTTAGTTGGTACAGGATTAAAAGTTGGAGTTGTTGTTGGACGTTTTAACGAATTTATTACAAGTAAGTTACTTGGCGGCGCTTTAGACGGATTAAAGCGTCACGGTGTAGAAGAAAATGATATTGATGTTGCTTGGGTTCCTGGTGCATTTGAAATTCCTTTAATCGCTAAAAAGATGGCTAGTAGCGGAAAGTATGATGCTGTTATTACACTAGGTACTGTAATCCGAGGTGCTACAACTCACTACGATTACGTTTGTAATGAAGTAGCAAAAGGTGTTGCGTCTTTATCACTACAAATGGACATCCCAGTTATTTTCGGCGTATTAACGACAGAAACAATTGAACAAGCGATTGAACGCGCAGGTACGAAAGCTGGTAATAAAGGATATGAATCAGCTGTTGCTGCAATTGAAATGGCTCACTTATCAAAACAATGGGCATAAAAAAAGAGGCTGCGGCCTCTTTTTATTTTTTCACCTTTTTTTGTACATCTTTTATTAATTCATTCATCGTTTTTCCTTCTGTTTTTATATGAAGAGCTTGTGCTGTTCTCCATACATTCTCTCTTTTTTTCGCTTCTTCTATAATAGTAATTTCTTTTCTAACTTCCTTTAAATCTTTTCCTTCCGTTTTCAATCCAAAATGTTCAGCTTTCGTTCGAAAGTGTTGTTCGATTCTTTGTTGCATCTCTTTTTGTTCAGGATTTTCAGCAGCCTTAACTGGATCAGAACTTATTGCTTTTATTAAAATTAAACAAGTCATAATCGCTAATATGTATTTGTACATGTAAAATCCTCCAACCCAATATAAATTACATATTTACTATGTACAACTAGGGCTTGGAAAATTCGTCCACAAAAATTCTTTTTTTCGCTCAAAAACCAATAATATCAAGCGTTCACAACTATTTATTACATTTTATTTACAAAAAAAGCAAACCCTTTTACAAGTTTGCTTTTTCATCTATCTTATAATGCACATTCTTCAATCTCAAATCCTAAATCTGCAATCATACCCCAGTCCGCAGTCGGCTCTTGCCCAGCTGTCGTTAAGTAGTCCCCGACAAAAATAGAATTTGCTGCAAATAAACCGATTGGCTGTACAGAACGTAAATTGATTTCACGTCCTCCTGAAATACGAATTTCTTTTGTTGGGTTTACAAAACGCATCATTGCAAGTACTTTTAAACATTCTACTGGCGTTAACTCTTTTTGCCCTTCAAGAGGTGTCCCCTTTACAGCAACAAGGAAATTACAAGGGATAGAATCTGCATCTATACGTTGTAATTCAAATGCAATTTCAGCACGCTCTTCAATTGTTTCTCCCATGCCAAAAATTGCTCCAGAGCATGGTGAAATACCAGCTTGTTTTGCTTTTTGAACTGTATCAACACGATCATCATACGTATGAGTTGAACAAATACTATCGTAATTATTTGCATGTGTATTTAAGTTGTGATTATAACGGTGCACGCCTGCTTCCGCTAAACGTCCTGCTTGATCTTCATTTAAGAAACCTAAACAACAACAAATCTTCAAGTCTGTCGTTTCACGAATTTCCTTAACTGCTCCAATTACGTGATTTACCTCTTTATCCGTCGGACGACGACCAGACGCTACAATACAATATGTACCTGCTTTACGGCGTATTGCTTCATGTGCCCCTTCTACAATCTTCTCCTGCGTTAACCATGCATATTTATCAATCGGTGCTTCTGAAATAATAGACTGTGAGCAATATCCACAATCTTCAGGACATAATCCAGATTTCGTATTAATAATCATATTCAATTTTACTTTCTTACCAAAGTGATGATGGCGAATAATGTAAGCTGCATTCATAATTTCTAAAACTTCTGTATCATCAGCTTCTAATATCGCTATTGCATCTTCTTTCGTAATCATTTTCTCTTCCACTACGTCGTATGCAAGTTTTTTCCAATCCCTTTTTGTTTGTACTTGTTTCATTTCATCTCTTCCCCTCTTTTGTTATATGTATAAATAAAGCATGATACGTTGCCATTATCCCTTCATTTCCCGTGAAGTCTCTTTCGTATATGCGTAGCATCGCGCGAAAGAGTGAGGGACTTTGACAATATGATCCTTCATTGCTATTAGTTGCTCCTACTTTTCGAATAGAATGCAGAAACTCCTTAACTTCTGTAAAACTCTCTATGTAACATGTTTCAGAAACATGCACATCCCCTGTTTCTATCTTACATATATGAAGCAACTGATCTTTTGAATAAAAACGTTGACCAATCGATGTTTCATTTTTTATATTTCTTTCTTCTTTCGCACGTTGGAACGAAGCATGCAATTCTTGAAATGTTTCATGTCCAAACGTTGAAAAGAGTAATATCCCATCTATAGACAAATGTTGAAATAAATTTCTTAACACTTGTTGTAAATTATTTAACCATTGAAATGTAGCATTTGAAATAATGACATCATATGATTCTTCTAATCGTAATTGCTCAATATCTTCACAGTGAAACGTTACATTTTTTACATTTTGTTTAGTTTGCGCAATCGCAATCATACTTTCAGCAAAATCAACTGCTGTAATATGTGCTTTCGGAAATAACTTTGATAATTGTTCTGTTACATACCCCGTCCCGCATCCCAGTTCTAAAATACGTATTGATGCCGTTTCACTATATCGTTCCTTTAAGATTGAAAGTAATGAATGTGCCATCTTTTTTTGTACATTTGCATATCGATCGTAAGATACGGCTGCCCCATTAAACCGTTTTTGTAGTAACGTTTTGTTGATCATGTCGTATCCCCTCTACAAATTGAATTATCTCATTTGCACAATATTCAAAATTCGTTACACATAATGCATGCCCTGCTTCACTTACTACTTTCAGCTCGCTGCTGCTATTCTCCGTCATACTACGTGCCGCAGACAATGGGCATATTACATCCTGTTCTCCGTGAATAAGTAGTATAGGTACTTTAATTTCTTTTAGTTCTTCTCTCATATCTGTTTCTATTAAATAATCCAAACCTAGTTGTAAAGACTGAATAGAATCACCTTTAAAACGGTCTACAATGTCTTCAAAGTTTTTATTCCCTTTTAGCTCATCTTTCGTAAACATATTTTCATAAAACCGCTTGAGCGTATCCTCTCTCCTTCTCGCCAAATTCCTTTTCAGCCGTTCTACATGCAAAGCATTCCATCCATTACTATAGTCGCTCGTATTTGTAAATTTAGCAGTCCCACCAATTAATACGATGCCTTTTGCCTGAATCTTTTTATAAGCTTCAACTGCTGCTAACGCTCCTAGTGACCATCCAACTAAAATTACGTTGTCGTTATGCGCTACATCTATAATTCGTTCCGCAAATTCACTTCGTTCTTTCACATTACGCCAATCTACGCATTCAACAGGATATCCTTTAAAATACGGAAGTACTAAATCCCAAATATTCTCTTCCATTCCCCATCCTGGGATAAAAATAATCTTTAGCTCGTTCATACGAAAATCTCCTCTTCTTTCGCAATGTGAATAATTCGGTCAATAGCCCATTTTAAATCAGCTATTGTATGTTGCGATGTAACTGCAAAGCGAATTCGAGAACTATGAACCGGCACAGTTGGGGGACGAATTGCAATGGCCGCAATCCCTGCCTCTTGCAACCTTTTACTAAATCGTAAAGCATGTTCATTTGAACCGACTACAATCGGTACAATATGAGTTGAACTATTCCCAATATCAAAACCAGCATCCCTTAATTTAGTTCTGAAGTATTCTCCGTTTGCTATAAGGTTCTCTCTTCTTTCGTTATCTTCTTTTACAATTTCAATTGCTTTTTGCACTGCTCCTAACGTACTTGGTGGTAAAGCTGTAGTAAAAATAAAGCTTCTCATCATATTTTGTAAATACTCTATATAAATTTCATCACCTGTCAAATACGAACCATAACACCCTAAAGCCTTGCTAAACGTCCCCATATGTATATCAATTTTTTGAGCAAGATTTTTTTCTATATGAGATAACCCAGCTCCGCCGATTCCATATATTCCACTTGCATGTGCTTCATCGACTATAATGATTGCCCCGTATTTCTCTTTCAGCTGTACTAAATCTCTCAAATACGCAGTATCACCATCCATACTAAAAACGGTATCTGTTACGATTAATTTCCTTTTTTCAGGCGAAGCCATTTTCAACAGCTTCTCTAAATGATCCAAATCATTATGACGATACCTTTTATGCTCTGCCCCGCTTAATATGATTCCATCAACAATACTTGCGTGATTTAACTTATCACTAAAAACAATATCGTGCCGAGAGGCCAAAGAAGATATGGCACCTATATTTGCCGTATACCCACTATTTACAATTAAAGCTCTTTTAGTACCTTTCCAGTCACATATGCTTCTCTCAACCTCTTCATATAATGGATGATTTCCTACAACGAGACGAGAGGCAGTCGCTCCAGTTCCATATCTTTTTGTACAGGCAATAGCAGCTTCTTTTAACCTTTCATCTCCAGCTAACCCTAAATAATTATTTGACGCTAAATTTAACATCCTTTTTTTATCTCGAATAAGCCAAGTCTCTTCTGCCTTCTCTGTTACATGCAAATCACGATACTGCCCTTGCTCATGTAATTGTTGTAATTTACATTGAAGGTGCGCCCGCCACGTTTGATTCATTTTGGATAAACTCCTCTAATTTTGAAATCATAATATGTTCTTTTACAGATTCTAATACTTCTTCTTTCGTAAACTCACCTTCAAAGAATGGTAATAATCCTAAAACTGGTACCCCGCTCAGCTCTTCAATCATCTCTTTATTTTCTTGCACTCTTTCCATTTCACATTCTTTGCAACCTGATAAAATGACACCCGCTACGGTTAAGCCATGCGCCTTTGCGTAAGCAATCGTTAACACTGTATGATTTACTGTTCCTAATGTAGGACGAGCTACTACAATAAGAGGCAACTGTAATTCTTTTGCAAAATCAATTACTAAAGCATCTTCTGTATATGGGACAGCAAGCCCACCTGCCCCTTCTACAAATAAGCTATTAAACTCTTTTAATAGTTCATTATAGTAATCAGTAATTTCTTTTAACTTTACTACTCTTCCAGCTCTTTTCATGGCAAGTCTCGGAGCAAGTGGTTCTTCAATAGAATAAGGGCAAATTTCATTTTCTTGTGTCGGCACACCTGATAATGCTTTTAACCTTGCCGCATCTCCCTCAGGGTTTGATGCAACATGCCCACTTTGCAACGGTTTATATACTCCGATGTTATATCCCAATTCTCTAAATACACCGGCTAATGCACCGGCAACGACAGTTTTCCCCACTTCAGTATCTGTTGCTGTTATAAAAAAACCGCTCATTATTCTCCCTCCGTAACATCCGAGATTGCTTTATACAAAATACGTAACATATCATCAATCTCCTCAATTGTAGAAGCAAGAGGTGGCATAAATACAATCGTATTACCGAGCGGTCGTAAGATCATACCCAGCTCTCTTGCGCGTTTACATACTTGAACACCGACTCTTTCTGTCCAGTCAAACGCTTCTTTCGTTTCCTTATTCTTCACAAGCTCAATACCAACCATTAATCCGCACTGACGAATATCACCTACATGTTTATACGCAAAGAGCTTTTCTAATTGCGCTGCCACATAATCCGTTTTATGTGCCACTTCTTCTATTAAATTTGTTTTTTCATATAGCTCTAAATTCGCGATTGCTACGGCACACCCTAACGGATTGCCTGTGTAGCTATGTCCATGGAAAAATGTTTTTTGTTCTTCATATTCTCCTAAGAAGGCATTATATATTTCATCCGTCGTTACCGTAACTGCAATTGGTAAATATCCACCTGTTAAACCTTTCCCAGCAGTTAAAATGTCTGGCGTCACATTTTCATGTTCACACGCAAACATTTTCCCTGTACGCCCAAATCCAGTCGCTACCTCATCTGTAATAAATAATACATTGTACTTAGTACATAAATCGCGCAGTCCTTTTAAATATCCTTTTGGCATTGTAATCATCCCGCCAGCACCTTGCATTAATGGCTCCACAATGATGGCAGCTACTTCTTCATGCTTTTCTTTCAACAATTCTTCCATTTCTTCTAAATGGCTTTTTACAATTTCCTCCCTATTATTTCCGTAAGGAGAACGATATGTATATGGATACGGCATTTTAATCGCATCAAATAAGAGCGAACTATACACTTGGTGAAACAAGTCTATTGCTCCTACCGAAACAGCTCCAATTGTATCACCGTGATATGCTTCTTTTAATGTAACGAATCTTTGTTTCTTTCGTTTCCCTTTATGCTGCCAATATTGGAAAGCCATCTTAATTGCAATTTCAACAGCGGTAGAACCTGAATCAGAATAGAATACCTTCTTCAATCCATCTGGTACAACCTCAATAATTTTTTCTGCTAATAAAATAGATGGAACGTTAGCAAGTCCTAACATAGTAGAATGAGCAATTTTATTTAATTGCTCACGAATTGCTTCATCTAATTCCGGTACTTGATGTCCGTGAACATTTAACCATATAGATGAAACACCATCCCAATATTCATTACCATTTACATCGTATAGCTTTCTTCCCTCTCCACGTTCAATAATGACAGGATCTTCTTCTAAATAATCTTTCATTTGTGTAAATGGGTGCCATACGTAAGCTTTATTTTTCTCTGCTAATTCTTCATATGTATAAGATGATTTTTCAATCGTTTTACTATTTATTGCCACAATTGTCACCCCTAATGTTAACTTGTTTATAAATATAGTTAACATTAAATCTGAATGACTGTCAATTATTTTAAAATCAAATAGTTCTTAAAAAAGAACAACTTATCATACGATAAGTTGTTCTACTTTCCATGCTGTATCTTTCCAATTTCTAAAATAATTTCTTCATCTTTTTTCCCCTCTGTATCAATTCCAAGTTGCTTAGCGTGCTCAATTAATAAATCATGACGCTTCTCAAACCTAGCGGTATTTACTTCTTTCGTAACCTCTTCTTTTGTTTTTCCCTCTGTAGAAACTCCTAGTTTCTCTGCTGCTTTTTCCATTGATTTCTTCTCTTCTATTTCTTTTACTTTCTTCACTTCTGATTGTTGTATTTGCTTTTGTTTCAGCTGCTCTGATTCAGCCGCAAAAGCTGTGTAAATTCCAGCACTTCCTCCAATAACTAATAAAGTGGTAAAAAGAATTATTTTTTTCTTCACTCTTTCCTCCCCCTTTCAAATTCATTATAACGTACATTTTTACAGCATTAAAAACAATTATCCTTTATTTCTCTAAAAAAACATTTAATATTTTTATTGACATGTAAGATGAAAATATGATAAAAATTTAACTAACATCATATGAATCGGCGTTGATAGGATTTAGTAGTATTTCGATTTCTGATTTCAGAGAGCTGGTGGTCGGTGCGAACCAGTACAGAGCGAATTATGAATTACCCCCTGGAGCTTCTTTTACGAAACGTGAGGAGTAGTGAAAGACGGTTATAGACCGTTATGTCTAAAGAGTGGTGAAACGACACTGTTTCACAATTTAGGGTGGTACCGCGAATTTTTCGTCCCTGCATATATTGCAGGGGCGTTTTTTATTTTATAAGCGCATATCATATGACCCTTTATTTTGTGATACATTCATTTCACAAGCTAGGGTGGTACCGCGATTTCTTCGTCCCTGCATAATTATATGCAGGGACGTTTTTTTATCCAATCTTTTCCGTATCATATAGAAGAACAAACAATTACCGGTAATTTGTCACAAAATTCTAAATTTTAGAAGGAAATATACAATATTGGCGAATTTTATATAAAAAAGAGCTATTTCATATTACTTAGGAGGGGAAAACAATGGTTTCAAAAATTGAGTCTGTTCTTTTAACAATTTTTATCTTTTTCTGTATTGGTTTTAGTGTTATTCAATTAGAAGTTTCACCACACATCCCAATTTTATTTGGTATCGTTCTTTTATTAGCATTTGGATTCTTGAAGAGAATCTCTTGGTCTACTATGGAGAAAGGGATGATTAGTAGTATTTCAGCTGGTATTCCATCTATATTTATTTTCTTACTTGTAGGCGTATTAATTAGCGTTTGGATCGCAGCTGGAACTATTCCGACTTTAATGGTATACGGCTTCCAACTTGTATCTCCAAAAATTTTCGTTCCAACTGTTTTTGTTGTTTGTGCAATTGTTGGAACGAGTATCGGTAGTGCTTTTACAACTGCTGCAACTGTAGGACTTGCCTTTATGGGAATGGGTACTGCCCTTGGATACGATCCAGCTCTTATTGCTGGTGCAATTATTTCTGGTGCATTCTTCGGAGATAAAATGTCTCCTTTATCTGATACAACAAACTTAGCGCCTGCTGTAACGGGTGTAGATTTATTTGAACATATTCGTAACATGCTTTGGACAACAGTGCCAGCTTTCATTATTGCTTTTATCGCATTTTTCATTTTAGGAAGCGGATCTGGTGGAAACGTTGATTTCTCAGCATTTATTAACACATTAGAAAAAAATGCAACGATTTCTATCGTTACACTAATTCCTATTTTATTACTGTTCCTATTCGCATTTAAAAAGGTACCCGCAGTTCCAACATTACTTGCAGGAATTGTGGTAGGGATTATTATTCTCTTTATTTTTAAACCTAGCACTTCTTTAGCTGATTTAATAAAAATTATGCAAGACGGTTACGTTTCTAAAACTGGTATCAAAGATATTGATAGCTTATTATCTCGCGGTGGCCTGCAAAGTATGATGATGTCAATTGCTCTTATTTTCCTAGCTCTTTGTATGGGAGGATTATTACAAGGAATGGGTATTATAGCGCAGCTGATGAATATTATCTCTAGTTTCGTAAAAACTAGTACACGCTTAATTATTTCTACTGCTTCAACTGCAATTGGTGTAAACTTCTTACTCGGTGAGCAGTACTTATCCATCGTTTTAACAGGACAAGCATTTGCTAATAAATACGATGAAGTCGGTTTAGAACGTCGTAATTTATCACGAGTATTAGAAGATGCTGGTACAGTAATTAATCCACTCGTACCATGGGGTGTAAGTGGCGTATTCTTAACAAACGTTCTTAGCGTTCCAACATTCGATTACCTGCCATACGCAATCTTCTGTTTAGCATGTCCAGTCGTAACCATTATCGTCGGCTTTACTGGATTCGGTCTTTCATGGAAAAAAGAAAAAGCAGTACCAGTTTCATAATATAACAAAAAGGATTACCAAATCGGTAATCCTTTTTATATTTCTCGACTATCTATTCGCTTTCTTTCTTCTAAATAACATAAGTAATCCCGCTCCAACAAACGCAAGACCAGCTCCAATTGTAGAAGCAATACTTGCACCTGTTTTCGGTAAATCACGTTCATCTTTTTCAGCTTCTTTATTTTCACTTACAGTTGTTGTTGTTTCTTTTGTATTTTGATCATCTGTTGTAGTTTGTCCAGATCCGGTATTGTTCCCATCTTGCTTTGGTTCATTACCATTATTACCTTCTTCTGTTGGTGGTGTTGGGTTTTCTCCATTACCTGTTGGTGGTGTCGTCGGATTTCCTCCATCACCTTTCGGCGGTGTCGTTGGGTTTCCTTCACCAGTTTCTTTATCATCATTCTTCTTCGTTATATCAATTGCATATTTAGCAAATTGATTTTCAGATGGTCCAACATATGATATGTTCCCATCTTTCTTTATGTACTTTTGTGCATTTGGTGAAGAATCAAATGTTGTATTTAATTTATCTGCAACAATCGGTTTAAACGTCCAATTTTTATCTGCTGTCGGGTTAATAACTGGCGTTTCTTGCATATACTTTACAATAATTTGACGTGTTTCATCTTGCGATTGATATACAACTTCCCCTTTACTTACACCCGGGAACGTCTGGCTACTTCCACGATAGTTATTTGTAGCAACGATGAACTTTTGATCATCAGCTACTGGCTTACCTTCATATGTCATATTTACAATACGATTCGCATTTGCATTTACAACTTTTCCATCTTTATCGTATTTCGCCGGTTGTGTTACATCAATTTCGTATTTTAAGCCATCTAAAATATCGAAATTATATGTAGGATAGCCTATATTTACTAACGGCTGTTCTTCTGTTTTCTTTGGATTAATTTGATTAAACTGACCTGCAGACATTTCAAGCCATTCTTTCACTTGTGCCCCATTTACTTTTACAGCATATAACGTATTTGGATATACGTATAAATCTGCAACGTTTTTAATCGCTAACGTTCCAGCTGGAATATCCGTATAATATGTTGCACCGTTTCGGCCACCTGCTTTAAATGGTGCACCTGCAGATAAAACCGGAATATTTTTAATCTTTTCGTACTCTGGTTTTTTAAGTTCTTGTTCTACGTACCATTTTTGCGCATTTGTCACAATTTGTACGGAAGGATCATCTTGTACTAATGAAAAATAACTATTAATTGGTGCTTTCGTTTCACCTACAGCTGTATTTACATAATCGATTGTCGCTTCATGCTCACTTTTAATCTCATTAACTAATCTTGGATCAGGTCCTACATTACCTTTATCATTAACAATTGGGCGGTATTGTGGCTTAGATTGATCCTTTTGTACTTCCCATTTTCCCTTTACCTTTTTCAATTGCATATCAATAATCCCTAAGTTATTTCCAAAAACGCCAGGCATTACAACTGGAACACCATTAAATACACTTGCCACTTCAGTATGTGAATGTCCCATTAATACTGCATCTACGCCAGGAACTTCTGTTAAATAATACGACGCGTTTTCCATACCAACGTTGTATCCACTTTTATCAACACCGGAATGAGCTAGTGCAACGATAACATCTGCACCTTCTGCTTTCATTTTTGGTACCATTTTCTTCGCTGTTTCAACTATATCTTTCGCTTTAACTTGTCCTTCTAAATTCGCTTTATCCCAATTCATAATTTGTGGTGGAACAAATCCCATTACACCAATTTTCACTATTTGTTTTTTGCCTGCTTCATCCACTACTTCTTTCTCTAAAATATGATATGGTTTAAAATAATTTTCATCGTTCTCTTCCTTATCATCATGGTCGTCTTTATAGACATTCGAGTTAATAACCGGGAAATCCGTTTTTTCAATCACTTTGTTTAAATAATCTAAACCGTAGTTAAATTCATGATTCCCAAGAGAGATGACGTCATACTTCATTAAATTCATTACACGATATAATGGGTGTGTATAACTAGGATCCACACGATTCTTCTGATCTTTTATTTTATTTGCTACATAATCTCCAAGCGGTGTCCCTTGTAATGCATCTCCATCATCAAATAGGACAGAGTTTTTCGCTTCTTCACGTGCTTTATTTACAAGTGTTGCAGTTTGCACGAGACCTACTTTATTATCTGTTTTCGTTTGATAATAATCGTAATTCATTAAGTTAACGTGAATATCTGATGTTTCTAGAATTCGTAAGTTAACTGTACTCTCCCCAGTGTTCTCATCTGCATGAGCTGTTGTTGGCATTACTTGCGGTGCTATAACACCAATCGCAAGAGTTGCTCCAGCTAGCATTTTTTTTGACTTTTTCACAAAAAATCCCCCTTATACAATTACCAGAAATAATGAAATGAATCCCTATCCGTCTCTAACCACATACCTTTTTTCTTCTATTAGAGACACAATTTTCATTTCATCCTGCGCTAACGAGTAGTCCCCTTAAACGCCCGATTGATGAAGACTATTAATTAATAGGAAATAAAGCTCCCACTCATTAAAGTTTCACCTTATCTGACATTATCATATATAAAGTTCTTTCCTATCGTCAATATTTTTTGACAAACTTCAACAAATTTTCTGTAAAGTTATTATAAACTTTTCATAAACATATAATATGCCCTTACATTGCTAATACTGCTGAATATGATACAATTACCAATTACAAGGAGGATGAATTTATGAAAAAAGTCATCTTAACAATTGTTTGTCTCCTCCTTCTGATCATTTCTTATTCTTATTTTGAAAAGAACGACGAGACAAAACAAAATGAATCTGAAGAAAAAACATCTGCCCCAAATTGGATTGATAAGCAAACAAACGAATCTTTTTATCATCTTGTATTAGGTGATTCACTCGCTAAAGGATATGGATCGACACAAGGTGGATTTGCTGAATTAGCTTCTAAGCAAATAGAAGCACAAATTCATAAACCAATTACAGTAGAAAACCTTGGGGTAAACGGTCTTACAACAGATCGTCTCGCTAAAAAAGTTCAATCAGAAGATGTAAAGGAAAAAATTAGAGCAGCAAATATAATTACAATTAATATTGGAGGAAATAATTTATTTCGTTTAAATCGTGATGTTGGTGTTATAGATGGTATAAAAATGTTAAATAAAGAAAAAGCCCATTTTGAAGCGGATATAAAAAGTATTGTAAAGACAGTTCGAGATCAAAATCCGGACGCTTTACTCATTCTCTCAGAACTCTATAACCCGTTACAACTCGATGACTCCATCGCAAGTTATGCAGATATGTTTTTAGATGGCTGGAATGAATCTGTTTATTCCATTTCCAAAGCAAATCAACCATCTATCGTTTTACCAATTCGCAAATTAATATCGAATGATAAAAAAGAGTTATTATTTGACCAAGTACACCCAAATGATAACGGCTATGCAATTATTGCCAATACATTTACAAAGCAAGTGTTATCCTACAAATATTAAAGCGACCATGAAACAATTCTATTTTTATAACATGTCTTTTTTGTTACAATGATAGTGGAAGGGGGCCTTTATATGGAATCACGCGAGTGGGAACGTATTGTTGATCATCTTCTTTCGCTAGTGCCTCTTTTTTATCGCAAATTTATGCTTCCTGGAGAATTTTCTTCTCAAAGACATATGCCGCCATCACATACACAAGTATTACTGCTTTTGCATGAAAACGGCACATTAGCAGTTTCCGAAATCGGCAAGCGGCTAGCGATTTCACGGCCTAACATGACACCTCTATTAAACAAACTTATTCAAGAAGAACTAATAGAGCGTCATTATAGCGAAAAAGATCGACGGGTCATTTTAATTTCCCTAACAGCTGAAGGGAAATTATTAGTAAATCAGTATCAGCAATTCATTTTAGACAAACTAAAAGAAAATTTCCAAACATTATCTGAGGAAGAGCGCGAAAAGCTCATTCATTCTCTTCAAACCATTCAAAATTTAATTTTGAAAACAAACGTATAAAGCTGCTTCTAAATAGAAGCAGCTTTATGATTCGTAATAATTACCATAGTATACATTGGAATATGGCCATGTTGTTAAATATGGTTTTTTTTCCTGTGTAGGCTGTTGTGTTGGTAATTGTGGTATTTGTGCTAATTGCTGTAATTGTTGTTGCCGATATAATTCGTATTGTCTACTCGTATCATAAACCGGATAATAATTTACATATGGATATACTTGAGGTACGTAATAATAATACATTATCCTCTCCTCCTTTTTCTTAAACATATTCAAAGGAGAAAATGAATGTGACATTGTTTATAATTGTATAAGTGGTTCTCTCACTCGTTTCTTCCTTTTCTTCAAACGTAACTTACGGTTCTTTTCGTATAAATAATGCACAACGAAATATGAAATGAGACCAAACACAACTCCTAAAATCGTCATTCCAATTAATACATACACTTCACTTTGTAATAAGCTCTTTAATATCGTAAAAATGTGACTTGAAAACAAGTCCGATATGGTAAATGGTTCATGATGAATTTTCTGTACATGAAATGGATAAATCATTTTTCCTAGCGCATACGCAAGCGGAAATAAAAATACTGGGAGAAACGATATTTTCCCAATAATATTGCCAATAACTGCCGCAGGAAAAGATCCCTTTGCTAACCTGACGATTGGATAAAATATTACATATACGAGCGATGCCGTATAAATGACTAACATTTCTAAGCCGAATCCTATAGCAAACCCTAACGATACTTTCTTTGCGCCTTCTGGCGATCGAAGCAACTTATAATATTGAAACTTTAATATTCTCCACATCCGCTGGAAAAACGAATATGTTTTCTTAGTTGTTTTCACCCTCATCATCTCTTTAACTATATTTTTATATGTAGTATGTCCTTACACACTCTGAAAAACAAATTTAGTTTTCTCTTTTATTATAAATGATATCGAAATGGTTAACCAAATATACATCCGACATTTTAATATAAAAAAACCTCCCTTTTAGGAAGGCTCTTCTACATTTTTAAATAAACTCACTAATAACGCTTTTTGAGCATGCAATCGATTACCAGCTTGCTCAAAGACGATAGACTGCGGTCCATCTATAATTTCTCCTGTTACTTCTTCTTCACGATGGGCAGGTAAACAGTGTAAGAAACGATATGTTTGCTTCGCATGCTTAACAAGTTCGTTATTGATTTGGTAAGGTTGAAATAAAGTATACTTCTCTTCTTCGCCCTCTTGCCCCATGCTCATCCAAACGTCAGTATAAATGAAATCTGCTTCATTCACTGCTAATTCAGGATCATGCAAAACTTCAATTTCAGCTCCTGTTTCCTTGGCAATTGCTAACGCTTTTTTTACAATCTCTTCATTCGGTTCATACCCTACAGGCGTTGCCACAGTCATATGCATTCCGACTTTTGCACTCGCTAGCAACAATGAATGACATACATTATTTCCGTCACCTACGTAAGCCAATTTTATTCCTTTAAATGTATTTGTTTCTTCGTATATCGTCATAAGGTCTGCCAATGCTTGACAAGGATGATGATCATCCGTTAAACCGTTAATAACAGGAATACTCGATTCTTTTGCAAGCTCTTCTACATCCGCGTGTGAGAATGTACGTATCATGATCCCGTCAATATACTGCGATAATACTTTCGCAGTATCTGAAACGCTTTCTCCTCTTCCCATTTGCATCTCTTTCCCACTTAAAAACATACCATGTCCCCCGAGCTGTACCATTCCTGCTTCAAAAGATACACGAGTACGAGTGGAATGCTTATCAAAAATAAGCCCTAATATTTTGCCTTGTAATAAAAGCTCTTGCTTATTCTTTTTTAAATATATAGCGAACTCAATTAAAGAAATAATTTCTTCTTTCGTTAATTCTTCTAGTGTTAAAAGATCTTTCGTATTTAATTTCGGTACTTGTACAGTTGACATGAAACTTCCCCCTTATATGATTGATACGTTTTTTGTACAAACTACTTTTTTTATTATATATACTGCCTGTTCTAACTCTTCATTCGTGACAATGAGTGGCGGTAATAGTCTTATCACATTAGGACCTGCTTGTAATACGAGAAGTCCTTCGTTTTCTAGTTGTTCTATAAAACTTGCAACTTCATGCTTACACTCAATCCCAATCATAAGCCCCTTACCACGTATATTTTGAATACATTCGACATGCTGTAATTCCTCTTGCAACTTCTCTAATACGTACTCGCCTTTTTCTTGTACTTCTTTTAAAAACGATGGTTTTTTACTTACTTGCAATACTTCTTTCGCTGCAGCCATCGCGATGTAATTCCCGCCAAAAGTTGAACCGTGTGATCCTGCAGGAAACGACGCTCCGAGCTCTTTCCGGCCAATCATCGCTCCGACAGGAATCCCATTCCCAAGCGCCTTTGCAACGGTAACGATATCAGGCTCTATTCCCACTTGTTCATAAGCGAATAGTGTTCCAGTTCTTCCTATCCCCGTTTGTACTTCGTCTATAATAAATAAGGAACCGAACTTATTACATAATGTTTCAATCTCTTTCAAAAAAGATAGATCAGCAGGTATTACTCCTCCCTCTCCTTGAACAACTTCTACCATTACCGCCGCAACTTCTTCATTCATTACTTCCTCTAATGCTTTAATATCGTTAAAAGGGATATGTAAAAAAGATGGAAGTAATGGACCAAATCCTTCTTTTACCTTATCTTGGCCCGTTGCACTCATCGTTCCAAATGTTCTACCGTGAAAAGACTGCTGGCATGTTACGACGAGAGATTTTCCAGTATGCTTACGTGCTAACTTTAAAGCCGCTTCATTTGCCTCTGCCCCACTATTACAGAAAAACACATAATCTAATGCTCTATTTTCTGTTAATAATGACGCAACTTCTTCTTGCAAGCTGTTTGTAAACAGGTTAGATATATGCCATATATCATCAAGTTGCTCTTGTACACCTTTGAGAACAGTAGGGTGACAATGTCCTAAATTACATACGCCAATTCCTGATGTGAAATCTAAATATTCCTTACCGTCATTATCATTAACTTTCGTTCCAGTTCCCTTTACAAACTCAATAGTTCTTCTGCCATACGTTTGAAAAAGATGACTCGTCATGCAATACTCACACCTTTCGTTACCGTCGTTCCAATACACTCTCCCGTAACCTCAGTAAAATCTTTTGTACCATTCACAATACTTATCTTTTGCACTCCCATTTTTAATGATGCTAGTGCCGCCTGTACTTTCGGAATCATCCCACCTGTAATAACACCTGTTTCTATAAAAGTAGCAATTTCCGATTCATCCGTTTCCTTTACCAAATTCCCTTCATGTAATATTCCATCTACATCCGTAATAAAAATAAGCTCTTTTGCCCCTAACGCAGCCGCAATCCCAGCTGCAGCATTGTCCGCATTTATGTTATAAATTTCATTACCATTTATCCCGATTGGAGCAATAACAGGAATATACTCCATATTTATTAATCCTTTTAATAAGGCTGTTTCTACATAACTTACTTCCCCCACATATCCTATCTCTTCGCTGACAGGTTGAACTTGAAGTAAATTGCCGTCACACCCTGAACAACCTACCGCAAGTAAATTATGCTTTTGTAAATTCATTACGAGTTTTTTATTCGTACTTCCGCATAGCACCATTTGAACAACATCCATAACTTCTTTTGGTGTTACGCGTAATCCATCTCTTTTTTCTACGTTGATGTTACAATCTTTTAATTTGGCATCAATTTCTGGCCCACCACCATGGACAATCACTACTTTATACTTCTGCTGTAATTTCTTTATACAATCAAAAAACACATCATTTAATTGATTCAACATACTACCGCCGCATTTCACTACAATATATTCGCTCATCTTCTCTCTCCTTATGTACGATAACAAGCGTTTATTTTCACATATTCATAGCTTAAGTCACAGCCCCAAGCTGATCCTGTCTCTTCTCCTAAGTGTAAGTACACATTAATGACTATTTCATCTTCTTGTAATCTCTCTTTCATTTCTTCTTCAGAAAATGTTTGAGGCTCACTATTTTTTAATACCAATATAGATTGAAGAGTAATGTCAATTGTATTCGGATTAATAGCTACTTCACTTTGTCCAATACTGCTAATAATTCGCCCCCAGTTTGGATCTTCACCATGTATTGCTGTTTTCACAAGACTCGAACCGACTATTTGCTTTGCAATTTTTTTTGCCTCTTCATTCATTTGAGCTCCTAGCACATTTACTTCGATTAACTTTGTAGCGCCTTCACCATCTTGCGCAATTTTCTTTGCTAAATCTTCACATACCTTCTGTAAAGCACATACGAAAGTTTCCCAATCTGTATGTTCCATATTTATCGGCCTTGTTTCTGATAATCCACTTGCCATAACGATGACCATATCATTCGTAGAAGTATCTCCATCTACCGTAATTTGATTAAATGTATGATTCGTAATTTGGGATAATGCCGTTTGCAATACGTCATGCTCTATATGAGCATCTGTCGTAATAAAACTAAGCATCGTTGCCATATTCGGATGAATCATCCCTGAACCTTTTGCAACACCCGCAATCGCCACTTTCTTCCCATCAATAATCATTTCATAGCAAGTTTCTTTCGTTATAAGATCCGTCGTTAAAATTGCTTCAGAAAAAGAATATGCTTCACTTTCTTCCTTCGTCGGTATAAGAGTTGCAACTCCCTTTCGGATTATATCCATCGGCAGCGGAACACCAATTACACCTGTTGAAGCTACTGCAACGTAATTTTCTTTCAATCCAAAATGTTCCGCCCCTAATGCGCGCATCTCGTATGCGTCTTGTAATCCTTTCATTCCAGTACAAGCATTTGCATTTCCACTATTAACGATAATTGCTTGTAACTTCCCTTCTGCCGTTATACTATCCTTCGTTACTTGTAAAGGGGCTGCTTGTATTTGATTCGTTGTATACACAGCGGCACATGATGCTGGTACGTCACAAACGATTGCCCCTAAATCCTTTTTCTCCTTTTTCAGACCATTTGCAGTACCAATTGCCGAAAAGCCTTTCGGCGTTACAATCGAACCATTTTCTAATTTTGTAATAGACGCTACTTTAATCATCATGTCCCCCTTATAGATAAAGCGGCATATGTTGTAAACCTGTTGTCTCTTCTAGTCCCGCTATTATGTTTGCATTTTGAATCGCTTGCCCAGCCGCGCCTTTCATCATATTGTCTATAACAGAAACGACCGTAACTCTTTCTGTTCTTTCATCGTAAGCTATGCCAATATCACAATAATTTGAGCCTCTCACTTCTTTTGGACTTGGAAATTTCCCTTGCGTACAAATTCGGATGAAAGGCGATTGTTCATACGTTTCTTCATACAATTTTTGAAGTTGCTTTATTTCCATCTTTTGTTTTACTTTTGCATAAAGTGTAATCATGATTCCTCGTGATATCGGTATTAAATGTGTGCTAAATGTAATTGGCTGTAATTCACTATTCCATTCTGTAAGCATTTGCTCAATCTCTGGAACGTGCTGATGCTGGTTTACTTTATAGATGTGTAAGTTATCGTATAGCTCAGGAAAATGAGTCATTGTTGTTGGTGTTTTACCTGCTCCTGTTACCCCTGATTTCGCGTCAATAATAATCGAATCTTCTTCAATCATGCTACTACGTACTAACGGTGCTATCGCTAGCAATGTGGCTGTAGCAAAACATCCTGGGTTTGCAATTAAATTTGCCTTTTGAATCTCAGTCCTTTTCCATTCACTTAACCCATACACTGCTTTTCTAAGAATTTCTTCTTTCGCTGCTGGCCTTTTATACCACAGTTCATATGACGAAGGATCTATCATACGAAAGTCTCCAGATAGGTCAATTACTTTTAAACCTTCAGCTAATAACTTGGGAGTTAACTCCGCCGATACTCCTGCTGGTGTTGCTAGAAATACGATTTCTGCTTCTTTCCCTATTGTCTCCACATCAATTTCTTGTAACGTATGAACGAGGACATTTCGAAGATGCGGATATACATTTGTTATACACTCACCAACTTGTGAAAAAGAATGAAGAGATGCTATAGAAAAATATGGATGTTGTTCTAATAAACGAATTAACTCAATGCCCCCATATCCAGTGGCTCCAATAATTGCGACTTTCATAAGTTCCTCCTCAAATCGATTCTTTAAATTAAGTATGATTATAATATTGTATATTTATAGAGTCAATTAAATATTTATAAATTTTCCAAACTTAAAAAACTTAATTTTACTAGAAAAACAATATACACAACCGAATTTTTATACAAAAATAGTGCATGGTAGTTTTTTTATTTCACTTCAAGTACAATAAAACAATACATACGTACATACAGGCGGGAAAAAATATGAACGAAAAATTAATTGAGAAAATGATTATAAAAAGTTTTCAGCAATATCAATGCAGTCCAATATCAAAAGAAGATCAGGAAATGCTAGTGAAACATATTCAAACGGTGACTCATTCAAATATTGAAATTGATTTATACGAGGAGATTGAGGATATTGTTTATGATTATGTGACTGGAAAACAATAAAAATAGGAGATTTCCATGTGGAAATCTCCTATTTTTTACTTAATGATTTACCTGCTACACGTTCAAATAAACCTGGGAATAAAGCATAAAGTTTCGGGCCAATTCCCATCCACTTCGGTAAGTTTACTTCACGTTTTTTCGTGTGCATCGACTTTACGATTTGTTCTGCTACGTATGTTGGTTTTAACATGTAACGTCCCATATTCTTTACATATGTACCAGATTGATCCGCTATTTCAAAAAAGTTTGTATCTATCGGACCTGGATTAATTGCTGTAACATAAATATCTGTATTCGCTAATTCCATGCGTAAACTATTCGTAAATCCTAATACAGCATGTTTCGTTGCTGCATACGCACTTGATTTCGGAGTTGCAATTTTTCCGGCAAGGGAAGCAATATTAATAATATGTCCTTCGTTCTTGTTTACCATATAAGGTAGTACCGCTTTCGTACATGCTACTAATCCAAATACATTTACTTGGAACATATCTTTCACTTCATCCATTGACGCATCTTCAAACGTTTTAAAAATACCAAATCCCGCATTGTTTACTAATATATCAATACGTCCCACTTCTTGTAATACCTTTGAAAAAACAGACTGTACTTCCATCTCTTCACTTACATCTAATACATAATAATAGCAAGGCGTATTATAAGTTTCTTTAATTTTGTCTACTAACGCTTGTAGTTTCTCTTCTGTTCGAGCCATTAATACTGGAGTCGCTCCCTGTGCTGCAACTTGCATTGCAACTTGCTCACCAATCCCACTAGAAGCACCTGTAATGACGATTACTTTATTTTGTAAACGTCCTGTCATTGCTGTCACCTACTTTGCATAATAAATCAATTGTTGCGATGACTCATCAATCATCACTTGTTGATTATATGCTAAATAGTCCAATTGTCCAACCGTTTCTGAAATAGTAAGTGGTAATTGTTCTTTATATAATACCGGAAATAGTTTTACACATACTTCAAATGCTGTCATTGGTTTTTCCTTTAATAACTCAAGCACTTTAAAAGCACGTGTTTCTTGCTTTTGTAATCTCGTTTCAATAAGTTGTTTCACATTTAGAACATCTTCCCCATGCCCTGATAAAATACGTGAAATATTCATTTTGCTTAAACGCTGTAATGTTTGATTATATTGTAGTAATGGGCGTGCCCGTTCTGTTTGCCCTTCATATGGTGGTTCTAGTATTGGATTCGAAGAAATATGACTGATGAGAGCATCCCCACCAATTAATATTCCATCAGATTCTCTATATAAAGAAATATGAGTAGAAGCATGACCTGGTGTTTCAAGTACTATAAATCCAGGCAAAGAATCAATACGATCTCCTTCTCTCACAGTATGCGTTAACGATCTATTACAAGAATATTTAAGTGTCCTCGTCGTCAATAACGACTCGTCTTTCAAAAATGCTGCTGGCACACCAAACTGTAAGGCCGTCTCTCTAAAAAATTCATGATACCGCTTTAAAAATTCTGGATTTTGTGTGATCCAAGGCTCATTCCAAGGATGTCCAATAATATTCGTCTTCTCAGAAAATATATTTAAAAGTCCACAATGATCTGCATGATGATGCGTAATGACTACTGTTTCAATATCTTCTAGCGTATGTCCTAATGCACCTAATTGACTTTCTAACGCATTCCTTGCCTCTTCTGTATTCGTCCCTGTATCAATTAATGTTAATGTCTCCCCCTCAACTAAAAACACATTCACAGTTTCCACTGCAAATGGTACAGGAATCTCCATTCGGTGAATCGCCGTCATGCTTAGCCCCCCTGTCTCTTTCCGGTTCAAAAATGAATACTTCTTCAGTTTACAACTTCTATATATATTTGTCATTATTTTCAGATAAAAAGAGGTGTTTCCTATAAAAAAACGAATGTATGTACATTTATAAGAATTTCTAACCAAAATTAAAGGAGGAACATCATGTCTATTCAAAACATTTCCTTTCTCGGTGCAGGCTCCATTGCCGAAGCTATTATTGGTGGCTTGTTACATGCAAATGTTGTTAAAGGTGAACATATTACTGTAAGTAATCGTTCTAACGAGACAAGATTACAAGAGCTACATAAAAAATACGGTGTCAAAAGTACTCATAATAAAAAAGAATTGCTTACTGATGCAAATATTCTTTTTCTAGCAATGAAACCAAAGGATGTTGCAGAGGCGCTTACCCCTTTTAAAGAATACATAAATAATAACGTGCTTATTATTTCATTACTAGCAGGTGTTTCTACTGACTCAATTAGAAAACTACTTCAAAAAGACGTTCCAATTATTCGTGCAATGCCAAATACATCCGCAGCCATTTTAAAATCAGCTACCGCTATCTCCCCTTCAAAACATGCAACAGCGGAACATATTCGCACTGCAACATCTTTATTTGAAACGATTGGTCTCGTCTCTGTTGTAGAGGAAGAAGATATGCATGCTGTCACTGCATTATCCGGAAGTGGACCTGCTTATATTTATTACGTAGTGGAAGCTATGGAAGAAGCTGCAACAAAAATTGGTTTAAAAGAAGATGTTGCAAAATCACTTATTCTTCAAACGATGATTGGTGCTGCTGAAATGTTAAAAGCAAGTGACAAACATCCTTCTATTTTGCGAAAGGAAATTACTTCTCCTGGTGGAACTACCGAGGCAGGTATTGAAGTATTACAAGAACATAAATTTCACCAAGCACTTGTTTCTTGTATTACACAGGCAACGAAACGATCACATAATCTTGGAAAAACATTAGAACAACTAACAAAAGAAAAATAGAAAAAGGAGCTCAAGTTTATTTGAGCTCCTTTTTCTATAATTACACTTAGTTATTGTTCTTCCCAAAAATCTCTTCTTGCAGGCGACGACCAGTCGGCGTTGCTGCAAGTCCACCTTCTGCTGTTTCACGAAGTGCTACTGGCATCGTTTGTCCGATTCTAAACATTGCCTCAATTACTTCATCACATGGAATTGTACTCGTTACACCAGCTAATGCTAAATCTGCTGAGATCATCGCATTTGCAGCTCCTGCTGCATTACGTTTTACACAAGGTACTTCTACAAGTCCTGCAACAGGATCACACACTAAACCAAGCATGTTCTTTAATGAAATTGCCATCGCTGTAGCTGCTTGATCTTGTGTTCCACCAGCCATCTCAACTGCAGCTGCAGCCGCCATTCCACTTGCTGAACCAACTTCAGCTTGGCATCCTCCTGCCGCACCAGAAATACAAGCGTTATTCGCAACAACCATACCGAAAGCTCCTGCTGTAAATAAGAATTCAATCATTTCTTCACGTGTAGGCTGCAATTTTTCTCTTAGTGCAAATAGTACACCTGGCACTGTTCCAGCAGACCCTGCTGTTGGTGTTGCACAAATAATTCCCATCGCTGCGTTTACTTCATTTGTTGCAACAGCTTTGCTTACTGCATCCAAAATCGTATCTCCAGATAAGCCTTTTCCACTCTTCATATACGCTTGAACTTTTACAGCATCTCCACCAGTTAAACCAGTTGGTGATTTCACGCCGCGAATACCACGTTCTACTGCTTGCTCCATCACGACTAAGTTCTTTTCCATACCAGCAATTACTTCTTCACGTGAAATACTTCTTGTTTCCATTTCACATTGAATCATAATTTCTGCGATTTTTACATTTTGTTCTTTAGCTTGCGCCACTAGTTCCGCTGCGTTCCGAAACATGGTGTGTCCCCCCTGCAATTATTCCATAATAGTTACTTGACAAATATTTTGTTGCGCTTTTATTTCTTCAATTACTTCATCTGCTAATAATTCATCTGTTTCGATGACCATAAGCGCTCTTCTTCCTTTTTCTTTACGAGATACACTCATTGTACTAATGTTAATCTCATGTTTCGCAAGGATTGAAGCTACCGCTGCAATAGCACCGAAGCGATCGTTATTTACAATAAGTAGTGCTGGGCTCGTGCCTGATAATTGAAGATCGAATCCGTTTAATTCTACAACTTCAATTTTACCGCCACCAATTGAGCAAGCAACAACTTCAATTTCATCTTCACCTTTATACAAACGAATTCTCGCTGTATTTGGGTGAGGTGCATTGGCATCTTCTTCAATGAATTCTACTTCAATTTCGCGCTCTTTTGCTATTTCTAGCGCCTCTGGAATACGTAAGTCATCTGTTTCAAATCCTAATATCCCACCTATTAGCGCTACATCCGTACCATGCCCACGATACGTCTTTGCAAATGATCCATATAATGAAATGCTTACTCTTTCTGGTTCATGACGAAACAGCTGGCGAGCAACTTGCCCCATTCTTGCCGCGCCTGCTGTATGTGAACTTGATGGTCCAATCATAACTGGACCGATAATATCAAATACTGAGCGATACTTCATCATAACTCCCCCTAAACCTCTATGAAAAAATTTATTCTACTATTCTATTAAGCTGCTACATCTGTCGCTTTTCCAGTTGTACCACGAATTTGTTCTGCTGTACGAATTGGATAGTTTTTGAATAAAAGTAATCCAATATAACCTGAAATAATGCCAGTTATCATAATACATAAAATTCTTAGTATTATTTTTATTAAAAAATGATATAAGATAATCCACAATAAAGTCTGGTAGCAATCCAAAGTTTAACACAGAAGCCATTGCAAGCATAGCATAAACAAGTGATATAACCATTGCTAATGCAACTAAATTTGCACCCGCTATTCCGCCTAGACTACCTGCTGATGTTCTGAACTCTTTTAAAGAGTGGTGTACCAATTAAATCTCCACCACCTTATTAATAAAAAGCTTCTACTAAGGAACTTGCAATAGATACACTCGCTAATCATATCGTTTAGCTAAAAAGTGAAAAAGACTTATGACAAATAATAGTAATATCTTTCCTATTATAATTCTCGTGTTACTCTCTCATGATTTAGTCAACTTCACTTGTTACGATAATGACTAAACTACATGTGACTTATCATAAATTATAATCTGCCCTCATTATAGCTTGTTTTTTATAAAACGCTTACTTTTGTTGAATTTTAAAAGTTCTGAATAAAAGTCCATTTCTGCTATTTGTATCACTTGTATGTCATCTGACTTATATAACAGTTTTTCTAAATAATCATTATTTCGTATTTTTATCCTATATATTCAAACCATCCTAATTTTCTGTATCATCCAAGTATAAGTATAAAATAATAACAGTTTTATTTTTAAATTTTTTTAGACATAAAAAAATGGTAACCCGCCGTTACCATTTTTTATAAAATTATCATTTTTCTACTGGGAATGATTTCAAATCCGTCGCTATTTCTGTATTAGAAAACAACTCTCTAGCCTCTTTCAATAATTCCTTATATGTATCTCCTTGATAGCGAGAACTAATGTGAGTTAATATTAGTCGCTTCGCATTTGCCTGAAGTGCAATGCTCGCAGCTTGCTTAGATGTAGAATGAAAATAATCATACGCTTGTTGCTCATCTTCTGCTGCGAAAGTCGCTTCATGGACAAGTACATCTGCATCTTGCGCAAGCTCCCTACTCGCTTCGCAATATCGCGTATCACCTAAGATAGTAATAATTCTTCCTTTTTGAGGTGGGCCGATAAACTCATTTCCATTTAATATCGTGCCATCCTCTAATTCAACTGCTTCACCATCTTTTAAACGTTTAAAGATTGGACCTGGTTTCACACCCATCTCAAGCAACTTATCAACTAAAAGAGCACCTTGTATATCTTTCTCTACAATACGATATCCAAAACATTCTATACCGTGTGACAATCTTTTCGTTTCTACATAAAATTCATTATCTTCAAATACGGTACCTTCTTCTGTTATCTCCACAACTTCAAGTGGATATTTCACATGTGTCGTACTTACCGATAATGCCACTTCAATAAATTGTTTAATTCCTTTCGGTCCATACACCGTTAAAGGCGTAGTTCCTCCTTGAAATGAACGACTACCTAATAAACCAGGCAATCCAAAAATATGATCGCCATGTAAATGCGTAATAAATATTTTTTCAATGCGGCGCGGACGTACAGATGTATGTAATATTTGATGTTGCGTGGCCTCGCCACAATCAAATAACCAAGTTTGTCCTCGTTCTTCTAACAATTGTAAAGCAATTGCTGAAACGTTCCTTCCTTTTGAAGGAACACCTGCACCAGTTCCTAAAAATACAAATTCCACTTTCTTTCCTCCAGCTCTAAATATACTCTATCTCTCATCTTACGGAATGTTATTTCAAATGGCAAATTGAATTTACATAACCAATCATCTAGACAACTATATAACACGAACATTATACTTAAAAAATTTAGCTATCGTTCGTGTTTTATGGTAAAATGATTATACTACATTTTAAGGGAGCGTTTTATTATGAAAGAAGTATTTCGTTTACAAACTGATTTTTCATCTTCATTTGATCGCTGGGTAAGTTCTTTCGTGTCTGATCACCCAGCACAATTAGAATGGACAACTTTAAAGGAATTAATCCATGAATATACAACATCACATACAAATGATACGTTACCAGCATATATTTCTTCAGCTTTAACATATTACGCCCAACGTGTTTCAACTACAAACAGTTCAGAGATTGTTATTTTTGAAAACCCTACAATCTCGTGATCTATAAATAAAAAAGCACTGGTTACAGTGCTTTTTTATTTATACTTATTTAGTAAATCGTCATATTCCGTCCAAAAGTTTGTATACATCCTTTGATCAAACTCATCTAAAATTATCTTGTCACTTGATTTATTAAATAATTCTTTTGCTTGTAGTGCAAAAGAAACAATTTGTCTTCTATATTCATTTTCATTCAATTCTATATGAAGTCCTTCATAGTATATAGCCTTTTGATCAGTAGAAATAACTTTGACAAAGTCCTTTAAAATCACGTTTTTACCTATATGGTTTATAGTCCAATGAATTGAAATTGGGCATCCTAACATTAGCATAGTGCCACATCCGTGCAAAATAAGCCCCTCTTCATTTTCAATATCACAAATATATTCTTTATCTAAAGTTCGTAACAAAGCTAAAGCTGATTCACTTATTCCCCATTCCTCATCCATACCTGCCTGCGTAATAATCGTTCCAGCCATATTTAAATATATTTCTCCATGAGAACATAAATCTTCCTGCTCATTAAACAACCATTTTTGATTCTTAATATTTATAATAAAATTTTGTGGTACCATTACAAATTCCCCTTTTATAAAAATATTTATTTTCCATATTATTTATAATCAATATCATGCATTTCATCCCATATATCTATTATAAATCCATTTAATATTTTAAAAACACAGATAAAAAAGATATTGACACTAAGATTTTACAGTGCTAACATCAACATGTAATTGAATATGGTCTCTGTTAGGTGAGGCTCCTGTATAGAGAAACGCTGCTGCCCAAAAATGTCGAGAGACGCCAATGGGTCAACAGGAAAGGTCGGAATGAAGGCCTTTTTTAACGTAGCTGGTTTCAGTACCTATGCTATACAGTGCTAAAACTCAACGAGGGAGAGGTGCATGTATTTTGTCATACACAAAAACTGTTTTTATTTATATCTACTAACAGTCTTTGTTGTGGACTCTTTTAACTGCGAATTCAGACCTTTACTCGTTTTGAGTAAAGGTCTTTTTACGTCTATATGCACCTTACTATGAAACAAACATAGCATATTCAGAAACTACTAAATTGTACGGAGGTGAGGAACAGTTGGCAATTGATGATTCGGCCCAGATACCCATACGTTTTACATTCATATTTCATCATGTAGGTAGGAAAGAAACTGTTCCTCACCATTTCAAATAGTTAGGTAACAGATTGTTTCCTCCTTCATGACAGAGGAGGAACTACCGATGTTTAATTTACAAAGACAAGAAACAAAGCATGCTTATGAGCAAGATAGCATGAAAACAAATAACGAATTATTAGTGGAGGTTGCAACACAAGATGTAAGCTCTGCGTTAAAACTTTTAGAAACAACACAAGATGGATTATCTAAACAAGAAGCGTCTCGTAGACTTTCTTTATATGGTCCGAATGAAATAGCTCATAATAAAATGGCGCCGTGGTACATTCAATTTCTATTGGCATTTAAAAATCCATTTATTTTCGTTTTATTAGCTCTTGGAGCACTCTCCTTTTTCACAGATGATATGCAAGGAACGATTGTCGTATCTGTAATGGTCCTACTTAGTGCAACGATTCGGTTCTCCCAAGAATTTCGTTCTCAAAAAGCTGCCGATAAGTTAAAAGCTATGGTTCGAACAACTGCGAGCGTATTTAGAATAAATGGATTTGTACATGAAACAAAAAATGTAAAGAATTTAAACCGAAATTACACAACAGAAATTCCAATTGAGGAACTTGTACCTGGCGATATTATTTCCCTTTCAGCTGGTGATATTGTTCCAGCTGATGTGCGTGTTGTATCCGCTAAAGATTTATTTGTTAATCAATCTTCTTTGACAGGGGAAGCACTTCCTGTAGAAAAATACGAACACTGCTACCATACAGAAAATAAGCATATCTTACCGAAAAACATGAAAAAAAATTACAATCCACTCGATATGGAAAACCTTTGTTTCATGGGAACAAATATTGTAAGTGGCAGCGCAAAAGCTGTTGTCATCTCAACAAGTACCGATACGTATTTCGGCTCTTTAGCAAATAAGGTAATTGGAAAGCGTGTAGAAACAAGCTTTGATAAAGGTGTAAACAAAGTAAGCTGGCTCTTAATTACATTCATGCTTATTATGGCACCTATTGTCCTTCTCATTAATGGATTCACAAAAGGAGATTGGCAAGAAGCTTTCTTCTTCGCTATTGCCGTTGCTGTTGGCCTTACACCTGAAATGTTACCAATGATTGTAACTGCTAATTTAGCTAAAGGTGCCGTTAACATGTCTAAACAAAAAGTAATTGTAAAACAGCTAAATTCTATTCAAAACTTAGGTGCTATGAACATTCTTTGTACAGATAAAACCGGAACTTTAACAGAAGATAAAGTGGTCCTTGTTCGTCACTTAGATCCCAAGGGAAATGAATGCAATCGCGTCTTGCAATTTGCCTATTTAAATAGTTTCTATCAAACTGGATTGAAAAATTTAATAGATAAAGCTGTTATTAAGCATACAGAGGAAAACAATAAATTTAATCCATCAGCTTTTCAAAAGCTAGATGAAATTCCATTCGATTTCGCCCGCCGGCGTATGTCAGTTATCGTAAAGGATATTTCAGGTGAACATACAATGGTTTGTAAAGGTGCCGTAGAAGAAATTTTATCAATTTGTAACTACACTGAAGTGGATGAAAAAATCGTTCCACTCACCGAGGAAATACGTTCAAATGTCAAAAAACTAAGTGAGACACTAAATAGTGAAGGTATGCGAGTTATTGCTGTGGCTTATAAAAAAGATAGAAGAATAAATGATACAGAGTACGCAGTAAAAGACGAAACTGATATGATTCTCAGTGGATATATCGGCTTTTTAGATCCACCGAAACCATCTGCAGCAGCTGCAATTCAAGCATTACAAAAACATGGTGTACAAGTGAAAATTTTAACTGGCGATAACGAAATTGTTACAAGAAAGGTTTGTAAAGAAGTTGGATTAGATATCGGCGAACCAATCCTCGGTTACGAGATTGATTCTTTACCAGATAAAGCATTAGCAAAACTTGCTGAAGAAACGACTGTATTTGCGAAGCTTAATCCAATGCAAAAATCTCGTATTATACACGCATTACAAGGAAATGGACACACTGTAGGTTACATGGGAGACGGCATTAACGATGCTGTAGCATTACGTGAAGCTGATGTCGGAATATCTGTTAATACTGCTACTGATATTGCGAAAGAAGCTTCCGATATTATTCTACTCGAAAAAAGTTTAACTATATTAGAAGCAGGTATTTTAGAAGGACGTACTACATTCGGAAATATTTTAAAATATATTAAGATGACAGCTAGCTCTAACTTCGGTAATGTGTTTAGCGTGTTAGTAGCAAGTGCTTTCATTCCTTTTTTACCGATGCTTGCCATTCATCTTTTAATTCAAAACTTACTTTATGATATTTCACAACTTTCTATTCCATGGGACAAAATGGATAAAGAGTTTCTAGAAAAACCACGAAAATGGGATACTGCAAACTTACGAAGCTTCATTATTTCTATCGGCCCAATTAGTTCCGTATTTGATATTATCACATACGTAGTCATGTGGAATGTATTTGGTGCAAATACACCGAGCGAGCAATCATTATTCCAGTCCGGTTGGTTTGTCGTTGGATTGTTAACACAAACTTTAATTGTTCACATGATAAGAACACAAAAGATTCCATTTATTCAAAGCACTGCATCAACACCAGTCGTTTTATTAACCGCTCTTATTATGGCAATCGGGATTTATATTCCATTCTCACCACTTGGTGCAGCCGTTGGTTTGCAAGCATTGCCACTTAACTACTTCCCTTGGTTAGTAGGAATACTATTAGGCTACGCTTTTTTAACACAGTTCCTAAAAAAGCTTTATATTAAAAAGTTTCATAGCTGGTTGTAAAAATAAGAATGAGTGGGTATTCCCCGCTCATTCTAAAAAACATAACACATATTTATATATGGAGGTGACCATGATGGTATGGTACGACATTGTATTCAGATTAGTTATCGCAATTATTGTAGGAGCTTGCATTGGAATGGAAAGACAATGGAGACACCGAATGGCTGGGTTACGGACAAATGCTCTCGTATCACTTGGTACCTGTATAATAGGAAAGGTGTCATGATTTTACTACTTCATGACACCTTCTACATAAATTTATTTTCTAACTTTTGTTGAAACGACTTCTCTTGCTTACGTAGTAGTTGACTACCTCGTTGTAAAATCGGTGTTCCATACTTATCATTAATTTGATCAATGACAGCAAGTAGTGGTTCTTTTTTCGCATCCTCTTCAAATGAAAACAAATCTAATTGTTTCACCGATTCTGTCTTCCACTCTATTTCAGTAGCTGTAACACCTAGTAAACGAACGGAATCACCATCCCAATGTTGCTTCCATAAACGGGATGCTGCTTGAAAAATATCGCGTTCTTCCCAAATTGCATTTTTCAATTGCTTACTCCGTGTTACTGTTCGCCTATCATGGTATTTAATCATAATTTGAATATTATAGCTGACAAGGGTTCGCTTTTGTAATCTTTTACTCACTGATTTTGATAAACGTTCTAACATATCAAGCAATTCTTTCTCTTCATCCATATCCTTTGAAAAAGTCATCGAGTTACCGACACTTTTATGTTGGCCCATTTGACTCGGATCCACTTCCCTATCATCCGTACCTTTTGCACGCTTTTGTAAATCAATACCGTGCTTCCCAATTTTAGCGCGAATGATATGCTCGTCTCCCTTCGCTAACTGTTCAATTGTATGTATATGAATTTCATTTAATTTTTCAGCTGTTTTTTCTCCAATCCCATGCATTGCTTCAACTGGAAGTGTCCAAATCATTTCTGGAATATCACGTTTTCGAAGTACGGTAATACCGAGAGGTTTTTTCATATCAGAAGCTGTTTTTGCTAGGAAAAGATTTGGAGCAATTCCGATACTACACGGAAGCTGCAACTCTGTTAATAGTGCTTGTTGAATCATCTTTGCTATTTCAAGAGGCGAACCAAGTGCGTAGCAATCTGTAATATCTAAATATCCTTCATCTATTGAGACTGGTTGTATCTTTTCTGTAAAACGGGAAAGGACTTGAAACATTTGAAATGAAGCTTCGCGATATAATGTGAAATTAGGACGCCTTACAACTAATTGCGGGCATAACCTTTTCGCTTCCCAAAGGGGCATCGTCGTACGTATTCCGTATTCTCTCGCCTCATAACTACATGTTATAATAATTCCTTTTCTCTCTTTTTCATTTCCAGCAACCGCTAATGGCTTTCCTTGTAATGATGGATCATGAGCAATTTCAACAGATGCGAAAAAGCAATTCATATCTACATGTAAAATAACACGACCATTTTTCGGATACATTTCTCGCATAGTACTCACTCCCTAATCAGAACGTTCGTTCTTTCATTATATCAAATTTTGCACAATAGTTATAATAATTACTTGTTCTTTTTTATAATCGATATATATGTGAAAGGGTCTGATTATGATGAGATCAGCTAATAAAGTGAAACTTTAATCAGCCTCACCAATCGGGTTTTTGCGGGCAGCAGGGCCCCCACTTAACTTCTTTACTTTCGCAGAATTTTGAGGTAGGGAGCTTACTGTCCGGCAAATAGCGGGATAAACTCAACTATACATTCCTTGTAGTTATATTAATCATTGCAATTAATTATTTACTACTTCCGATTTTCAATATGAATACGTTAGGATTATTCCTTCGTCTAGTACATGTAGCAACAACGTATATACTTCCATAGGTTTTCTTATATTGGCTTATACGTCTTGTCAAAGCAATCGAATCAAAATAAAAAGCGTGTAAATCACAATTGATTTACACGCTTTTTCTATTTCATTACTTCGCTACTTCTTCAATAATTGCAACAACTAATTCTGCTGTTTTTGCTAATTCTTCAACAGGAATCTTCTCGTTTGTTGTATGAATTTCTTCATAACCAACTGCTAAGTTAACTGTTGGGATACCATGTCCTGCAATTACGTTTGCATCACTTCCGCCACCACTTTGGTGAAGAGAAGGTGTACGACCAATTTTTTCAGCTGCACGTTTTGCAACTTCTACAACGTGATCGCCATCAGCAAATTTAAATCCTGGGTACATAACGTTTACTTCAACGTCTGCATGCCCGCCCATTTCTTTTGCAGTTGTTTCAAATGCTTCTTTCATTTTCGCAACTTGTGCTTCCATTTTCTCATTGATTAAAGAACGAGCTTCTGCAAAGATTTGTACATGATCGCAAACGATATTCGTTTGTGTACCACCTTCAAAACGCCCAATATTTGCAGTCGTTTCAGAGTCAATGCGACCAAGTGGCATCTTCGCAATTGCTTTCGCTGCGATAGTAATTGCAGATACACCTTTCTCCGGCGCTACACCAGCGTGAGCTGTTTTTCCGCGAATAATTGCGTTCACTTTCGCTTGTGTTGGAGCTGCAACAACGATTTCACCAACTTTTCCATCGCTATCTAATGCGTAGCCATATTTCGCTGTAATACGCTCACGGTCTAATGCTTTTGCACCAACAAGACCTGATTCTTCTCCGACTGTAATAATAAATTCAATTTTACCATGAGGGATATTTTTCTCTTTTAAAACACGGATTGCTTCGAACATTGATGCTAATCCAGCTTTATCATCCGCACCTAAAATTGTTGTACCATCTGATACGATATATCCATCTTTAATAGAAGGCTTAATTCCATTACCAGGAACTACTGTATCCATATGAGAAGTAAAGTAAATTGTATCAACACCATCTTTTGTTGCTGGTAAAGTACAAATTAAGTTACCTGCACCATGACCAGTTACAGCCATTGTGTCATCTTCAAATACTTCTACACCTAAATCTGTGAATTTCTTCGTTAATACTTTGCAGATTTCTGCTTCAAATTTCGTTTCAGAATCTACTTGTACTAATTCCATAAATTCATTTACTAAACGTTCTTGATTAATCATAAGACTGCGCCTCCTGCACTACCATTATGTATGTAACACTATTAATTATAACAGAATTTCGCAAAAGTTTCGAAATACAAGACAAAAAACAGATGGTTTACATGTCTAGATAACCATCTGCTTTCTATTACTCATTTAACAATACCCAGCGCATATGATCTTCCCACACGCCATTTACCATTAACATCTTCCTAGACACGCCTTCATATTGAAAACCTATCTTCGTTACTACTTGTATAGATGCTAAATTACGAGGCATAATCGGAGCTTCTATACGATGTAACTGAAATTCCCCAAAAGCAACTTGAATTGCTTTTCTAAGCGCTTCTGTCGTATACCCTTTGTTTAACTCTGCTTTATCTAATTTATAACTGAGTACACAAGATTGATAAATGCCACGAACGATTAAATTAAATGAAATACACCCAATTATTTTCGTATCATCACCCTTTTTAAAAATCCATAGTCTGATGATTTTCCCTTCTTCGAACTCTTTTCTATCCTTTTGCAACTTTTTCTTTTGATAATCTAGCGTAAAAAAATCATCCGGTCTATACTCTTCCCAAGCTTTTAAAAATTCACGATTTCTGTCGTAATATTGAAGAACTGTTTCAGCATACGACTCATCAATTTCCCTTAAGTATAAACGATCTGTTTCGTATATTTTCATCATCGTATCTCCATTCTTCAGCTTGCCCAACTAAAAATTAACAATATACCCTTTTACTATATTCTCTACACACTCTCAAATTTCCTGTTATATTTTGCAATCCCCTCCCGAATTTTGTCCTCACTCTCCCCTTGTCCATAATTTCATTTCTCGTTACAATGAAATTGTACTGATTTGCAAGGAGGTATAACGATGCATAAAAAAGCTCAAAAAGTTATGGTTTATGTGATGCTAATTTCTATGCTTGTAACAACATTACTTGCTGGCGCGAGTATGTTTTGGTAAAAAGGGCGATGTGTTCGTCCTTTTTTTACTTTTTACACATAACAAAATAAACCATCTCGACATCGAGATGGTTTATTTTATATAAAACACAATCGCTACAATACTAAAGGAAAATGACATTACAAGCGCTATTACAAAACTTGTATATTGTTTCTGCTGAAATGCCCCAATAACAAAAGTGAGATTAAGTAATGCCATACATACAATCGCTACAAGATAAGAACATATATTAAAAGTTGCCAATATGAATGTAATAACAAATAGAAATCCCATAAAAAACTGCATATACGAAAGTTTTGGATTCAAGTACATATGAGCAACCCCTTTATCTAATTTTATCTTTCTATACTCTCATTAACGCACGGTTATGTACACATGTCAAGACAACTTATTATAATAGAAAAAGCCAACCTTTTCGTTGGCTTTTTCATATGCAACGGCTCCTTTTTCTTTTGCCAATTGCTGAAATGATTTTTTCGATTTCACAATCCATACTTTCGTTCCAATTGGAATGCGATCAAACAAATATTCCACATCGTTTTTCTTCATTCTTATACACCCTTGTGAAATATACTTTCCAATTGAACTCGGTTGGTTTGTTCCATGTATTCCATATTTACTTCCATCAGTTCCTCTTGCATTAAATCCAATCCACCTTGACCCAAGTGGATTTTTTGGCGATCCACCTGGAATATCCTTCGCAATGTAATACGGATCCTTTGCTTTCATTACAACATCAAAATTTCCTTCTGGAGTTAATTCATTCGTTTTCCCTGTCGCTACTGGAAAAACCTTTTGAATCTTTCCATCGTCAATGTAAGCTAATTTATTCGTTGCTTTATTTACAATAATAAAAGTATCTCCGGCACGTGGATTATCCCCAAGAGGCCAAATCGGCGATAAAGAAAGACATAATATGATAGAGAGAAGATACGGCATAGATAATTCCTACCTTCTATATAAGTTCTTTTATATTATCCTTTCCCTTAAAGCGACTTTTAATGAGTAAATATTGTTCCATTTCATACACAAGTTGAACAAGTTTCGCACGTATCTCAAATTCTTCGCGTGTAGCTGGCAATGGCATGTCTCTAAATAATCCCCTCATTTCTTGAAGCTGCCTTAAGGAAATAACGCCAGTACTCTCAGGGCTAATAGCATTACCAATGTTTTCAACAACATCTGCAATCATGTCAGCTTGTTCATATGTCCACGATAAAGAAGCTGCTAGTGGTATCATTCGCTCTAAAATTTCGAATTGTTGCATACGCATATTAAAATAACGATAGTAATAATCATCTTCTCGCATAAATGCATTCTCAAGTTTTTTAAACGATAAATCTCTTGCTTCATTTAACATATTCTCGGTTTCAATGAGTTCTGCTCCACTCCAACTACTTTCTCGATTTCGTAAATACACAACCATTTCAAACAAAATCGTTTTAAAATTATTCTCTATTTTATCCTGATACTCTTTTAGCTTATTTTCACTACTCGGCATATACATATTTACTAATAACGCCACGCTAATCCCTATCGTTAATATAGCAATTTCATTTCCAACTATAAGCCATGTAATTTGCTTCAATGAATATAGATGCATAACAATAACTGAACTCGTGACAATACCTTCTTGAATTTTAAGCATTACTGCAGTCGGAATAAATGTAAGTAACAATATGCTAATTGCAAGTGGTGTATAGCCAATCGTTTCAAAAATACAAAACGCGAATGCCATTGATAATACACACGCTAGAAAACGATGTAACGACACTTGAAGTGATTTGCGCTTCGTATTTTGTACACATAAAATAACTAAAATGCCTGCTGAACTATAAAATTCTAACCCTAATAACTGAGCAATAAAAACTGCCGCACCTGTCCCTATTGCTGTTTTTACTGTACGATATCCAATTTTAAACATATCATTACTCCTATATGTATAAACGTATTTACAGCTAGTATAAAAAAAGGATGACACAATGTCATCCTTTTCTACTTATTATTCACATAACCTTTTCATATTACAATATTTTTTGTAAAAATTGTTGCGCACGTTCACTTTTCGGCGCTGCAAAAAATTCTTCTGGCGCACTATCTTCTACAAGCTTTCCTCCGTCCAAGAAAAGAACACGATCTGCCACTTCTTTTGCAAAGCCCATTTCATGTGTAACGATAGCCATCGTCATTCCTGTCGTAACTAACGATTTCATAACTTCTAACACTTCTTTCACCATCTCTGGATCTAGCGCCGATGTCGGTTCATCAAATAACATAACTTCCGGTTCCATCGCTAACGCTCTTGCAATTGCTACACGTTGCTTTTGTCCTCCCGAAAGACGATTTGGATACGTATCTTTTTTATCTACTAATCCAACCTTTTCTAAAAGTTTCTCAGCTTTCTTTTCAGCTTCTTGCTTCGTTACCCCTTTTACATTGATAGGAGCATACGTAATATTTTCTAATACAGTCATATGAGGAAATAAGTGAAAATGTTGAAATACCATACCGACATTTTCACGAACATGCATAACATTCGTTTTCGGATTCGTTACTTCTTCCGTCCCAATCCAAATGTGACCATCCGTTGGTGCTTCTAACATATTCATACAACGTAAAAATGTTGATTTTCCTGATCCAGAAGGCCCTATAATTGCGACTACTTCCCCTTTTTCAATTGTTGTTGTAATTCCTTTTAATACTTCGTTTTTACCAAATGATTTATGAAGGTTTTCAATTTTAATCACTTTTCTTCATTCTCCCTTCAATTGCCTTCCCGACTAATGTAAGAATAATGACTAACATATAATAAATCAGTCCAACAAAAAGTAATGGTTCAAGATATTTAAATGTCTCACCGCCTACAATGTAAGCACGACGCATTAAATCAGTCGCGCCTATTACTGTTACTACAGCCGATTCTTTCGTAAGTGTCGCAAATTCGTTCACAAGCGCTGGTAATATATTTTTTAATGCTTGAGGGAAAATAATATTTCTCATCATTTTTCCGTACGGTATCCCTAAAGCCATTGCTGCTTCTGTTTGTCCTTTATCAACCGCTTGAATACCAGCACGAATTACTTCTGACATGTATGCACCTGAATTTAAGCTAAATGCAAGTACAGCAGCTAAAAATGCTGGTATTTCATAACCAATTATTTGTGGGACGCCGAAATAAATAATCATTAATTGCAATACAAGGGGTGTACCACGAAAAATTGATGTATAAAAATCTGCTGCTATATTTAATGCTCGTATTCTAGCAATTTTACAAAGTGCTAATAGCGTTCCTAAAATAAATCCTGCTAAAGCTGATACTGCTACAATTTTCAAAGTAACTTCTAAACCTTTTAGTATATATGGTATCGAAGGCGTAATCGCCGAAAAATCTAAGTTCATTCTTTTCATTCCCCTCACAGAAAAGTGAAAGGCAGCTTATTTTCCGCTGCCAAACCATTTCTTCACTAATTTATCCATTTCTCCATTTTCTTGCATTTTTTTAATTACTTTATTAAATTCAGCTGTTTTATCACTGTTTTTCGGAAGGGCAATTGCTGCTCCAACTTCTTCTGGTGCTTCTTTAATTTCAATTCCTTGTAAATCTTTCATTTTCTCTAAATAATTTTTAGCAACTGTATCTTCTATAATTGCAGCGTCAAAACGACCAGCTTTAATTTCTTGTACGATTTCTGGTATACGGTCACGTCCCTCAACTTGGAAATCTACTTGTTTTTTAAATTCTGCAGCTTTCTCTTCTTGAATAGACCCTGTTTGTACCCCTACTTTTTTCCCTTTTAAATCCTCTACAGATTTAATGTTAGAATCCTTTTTAGAAACGACCATATTTTTCGCAACAAAATAAATATCTGTAAAATCAACATTATTTTTACGCTCTGCAGTTGGCGTCATACCTGCCATTACGAAATCAACTTTTCCTGAACTAAGAGATGCTAATAAACCACCAAAATCCATATCTTTCACTTTCACTTCATACCCAAGTTCTTTTCCGATATATTTAGCAACATCAACATCAAAGCCAATAATTTCATCGCTCTTTGACGCATCTACATATTCATAAGGTTTATAATCTGCTGAAGTTCCCATTACGAGTACTTTTTTATTTCCTTTTGTTTCTTTCGATTCCCCATTACTACAAGCGCTGAATATACTTACAATTAAAATAAGTGCAAACGATATTGATACTAACTTCTTCATCTTTCTTCCCCCTAATAATGTATATTTAAAAGTTTAATAGAATATTTATTCGATGTTTGTATTGTATCAGCACTTTTATTTTTATGCAATATATAAAATAAAAATAAATAATATAACAATACAAATGCTGTTTGTTATGTATAAAATGATGCATAAAATAACATAACTATGCATATCTCAGAAATTTTAATAATAAATAAAAAAGGCGGCACATCCACTTGATTGTGGACGTGCCGCCTTTTCTCTTATTTTTTATAGTTCTTCACAATTCTCTTCGAAATACGATTGTAATTTCGCAATAACTTGCATCGGTTCATGACCTTCAATTTCATGACGCTCTACCATCGTTACAATTTTTCCATCTTTTAATAAAGCAAATGATGGAGAAGAAGGTGGGTACCCTTCGAAATATTCACGCGCTCTTGCTGTCGCTTCTTTATCTTGACCTGCAAACACCGTTACAAGGTGGTTAGGACGTTTATCATAATGTACGGAATGCGCAGCAGCAGGACGAGCAATACCACCTGCACAACCACATACAGAGTTTACCATTACAAGTGTTGTTCCATTTCTTTTAAACGCTTCTTCTACCGCTTCTGGCGTCGTCAATTCTGTATATCCAGCAGAGACAATCTCTTCACGCGCTTGGCGGACAACATCATTCATAAAAAAGTTAAAATTAATCACTCTTTTCCCTCCTCTAAAACTACCTATTTGTATCTTACCAGTTAATGTTTATGAAATACAAGTAAGTTTACTTGTATTTAAGTATAGAAAAGGTGTTAGAGCTCTTGCTCTAACACCTTTTCTTTAATGACCACGATGTTTTTGCTTTGCTTTTTGTACTTTCATTAAACGTCTTCTTTCTTTTTCAGCTTCTCGCTTCTCTTTAGACTGCAGTTTCTTTTCTTGTTTATGCAATTCATAAGATAAACTAATCGCCTCTTGCGCCTTAGTAAAACGTTTAATAGTTGTTTCTTTTGCTGCTTGTCGTATGATACGCTTTATGTTTTTAGGACGCTGTTTTTCTTTAACTTCTACACCACATTTTGCAAAGTGCTGAAAATGCTCTAAAAGTGAACCATTCACAAACATAAGCACTTCTTCATCTGACGGTTCCGCCCCAAAAATATACCTCGCCCCATACAATTTCCCTTTTTCTTTACATGTAATGATTCCAACAAAAAATTGGCCATCGTGATATACTGTCAAATCCATTGACAGCCCCTCCTTTAAAAGATTAGAAATACGGGACATCCCGGAGGGGAAGGTTACTGACATGAAATCATGCGTCTGGACTACCAACCAGAGCTGTGTTTTTGTATTTCTTTCACTATTATTATATCTTTTTTTCCATAATCTTCATATATTCAGCAATCATTTTTTTATGCGATCCTACAATATAGTCAGGTAGTTCTGTTACTGAAAAGAATTTAAGCTGAACTGCTTCTTCTTTATTCATAACAAAATCCCCTTCGTATTCATCCGTATAATAGGCGGTTGTTACAGATTGAAATTCATCACCGTTTTCTAATTTTGTAAAGTAGTTCGCTCCAGAAAATACATTGATTAGTCGCAAGTTCTTCACTTTTATTCCTGTCTCTTCATATACTTAACGATAAGCTGTTTCTTCTGGTGATTCACTAAGCTCCATTAGCCCGCCAGGTAGCCCCCATTTTCCGTACGGCTCTGTCCGCTGCTGCAATAAAACATATCCATTTTCATTTATAACGAGTACAACAGCACCAACTAAAATTAAAGGGCGATGACCAACTATTTTTCGTAATTCTTCTACATATCCCACCGTATCGCCTCCTTTTTCGTTGTCCACACTATTGTATCATATGTACGAAACGACAAAATGCGTATATTTTTCATTTTTTTAACAAAATATTTATTTTATGTGATTCATCTACTGTAGCTAACATAATAGATTCGACTTCTGTACTCTCCTCTAGAAATTCTCTCGCCCACGCTTCTGTTTTTCCTAATAATGCAAGAACATCTTTCTGTATCCTCCCATCCTTTACTAATACAAAAGAAACTGGAGATTTTTTTCCCGCCACTTTAAGATCAAGCCGCGAAACTGCTTCATATTCTGGATACCGAAATATAGAAACGACACCGTTTGCTTCCCATAACGCTAATTTAATCGTTTGAATATCGCTCACATTTCGCATACGAAGTTCCGAAAACAAATATTCCAAGGTAATTCTCGCCTTTTTCAAATTGCTAAAATCAATGGAACCATTGTGTATAAGAATAATAGGTGCAGGCTCTAAAAAGCGTCTCCATCTATCCCATTTCAGCATTAAAACTGAGCTTATAATATGAAGTACAACAAGTATGAACGTTGTAATCATCGATCCCAGTAACCCTACTTTTTCATCAGACAATGCGTTAGAAATATTCCCACCAAGCAATAACACTAATACAACATCTAAAAAACGAAGTTGTGCGATAGACCTTTGCCCCATCGCTTTCGCAACTAATATTAAAAATATGTATGCTATAATAGCCCGAATAACCCATTCACTAGTAGAAAGATGTCGTGCTCCTTCAAAAATATGCATATGCATCACTTTGCACTCCTTACCCGTCTCAAACTGCTATCCTGTTTAGTTTGCAACGTTTATGAGCATATATGTAAAAAAGCTGGTTCGTTTAAAAACGAACCAGCTTTTTTTACTTAACTGAAAACATATATTTTTTATAAGTTTTCCGTACCGATAATATGAGCCCCATCATAATCATATTTGAGAATAAGGAACTTCCCCCATACGATAAGAAAGGTAATGCAATACCTTTTACAGGCATTAATCCAACGATCATACCGATGTTTTGGAATATTTGAACTGTTAATATACCGATTGATCCAGCGCATAATAATGTACCAAATAAATTATCAGCGGAATAACCAATAATAATTGTTCGATATAGTAGTAATAGGAACAAGAAGACAACTAAGGCTGCTACGATAAATCCACCTTCTTCGGCAATTGTAGCGAAAATAAAGTCAGTATGCTTCTCTGGGATATAGACGCTTCCTCCACCGTATCCTTTACCTTCCATTCCTCCACTACCTACAGCTAAAATCGATTGTTGCGTTTGATAACCTTGATCTGCATTTTCAAATGGATTTAACCAACCTACAATACGCGACTGTTGGTGAGGTTTTAGTAAAGTAACTAACTTATTATAGAAAAAATCTGGATACTTAAAGAAAATAAATATTAAAGCAGATAATATGGTCAACGGAATAACTGTACATAATGCTATCAATTTCTTTTGAATACCTGACATAAATAAAATACATGCAATAGCAGCAGCATATAAGAACACCATACCTGTATCCGGTTGGCTATATACAACAGCCATAGGCGGAAGAGAAACTAGCATAATTTTACCTACTAATTTTAAATCCGTTTGGAATGTCCTCGCCATATACTGCGCATTATGTTTCACAGCTATGCTTGCTACTACAAGAAGCAATGCAATTTTGAAAAACTCCGACGGCTGAATTTGTCCAAGTACTGGAAAAACGAACCATCTTTTTGCACCTAATTTTTCAGGTGTGAAGGTGGAAACCGGTAGTATTTTCAAAAGAATAAGTGAACCAAACCCGGCAATATAAAGTGGCCAAGATAATTTTTGCAATTGATCTAAGTCGATGCTTGCAACAAGAAGTAACAATACAACCCCAATTATGTAGTTAACACCTTGTTTCATAGCAAAGTTTGCAGCTCCATACTGTCCCGTTTGCTGACTGCTATATATAGCAGCTATACTCGTCACACATAGTGCACACAAAATTAAAATTAATTTTACATCTAAACTTTTTAGAAACTCGGTACTTCTTTTCATGACATCCTCCTGAAACATTGTTACGGCAAAAATAAAAAACCAGGAGTCAACATTCTTCATGTTTTGACGACTGATTACACATTATCTATAAAACACTTATATAGAATAACTCTCTTTTTCATACAATACAATATATTATACTACAGTTTCGTCAGTAAGATTTGCCAAAAAAATTATTCTTTTCTTATTTTATATCCATATACCATATATCAGCAATGTATTTTCGTAAATTCCTAATACATAATCGTTTATTGTAAGATTACTGGGAAAGATATTTATACATATAGTAGGATGTAGATGAAGAAATAAGATAATAAAAAGCTCGCATAAGCGAGCTTTTTATTAATATACAGATGTATTGTTTTCTGACATGTTTTCTAAAATTTCTTTAACACGTCCTAAGAACTTACCACAAATTAAACCATCAAGTACTCGGTGATCAAGTGATAAACATAAGTTAACCATATCACGAGCACCGAACATTCCGTTATCCATAATTACTGGGCGTTTTACAATTGATTCAACTTGTAAAATAGCTGCTTGCGGGTAATTAATAATACCCATAGATTGAACAGAACCGAATGATCCTGTGTTATTAATTGTAAATGTTCCACCTTGCATTTCGTCTGCTTTTAACGATTTCGTACGTACTTTTCCTGCAAGTTCTGTAATTTCACGAGCGATACCTTTAATTGTTTTCTCGTCCGCTTGCTTAATTACTGGTACAAATAGTTCTTCCTCTGTTGCAACAGCGATAGAAAGGTTAATATCTTTCTTCTGAACAATTTTATCGCCAGCCCACATTGAATTAATTTGAGGATACTCTTTTAACGCTTGTGCTACTGCTTTTACGAAGAAAGCAAAGAACGTTAAGTTAAAGCCTTCACGCTTCTTAAAGTCACCTTTAATTGAGTTACGGTATGACACAAGGTTTGTCACATCTACTTCAATCATCATCCAAGCATGTGGTGCTTCGTGTTTACTACGTAACATGTTTGCTGCGATTGCTTTACGCACACCTGTTACTGGAATTTCGATATCTCCAGGCATTGTAGGTACAGAAACTGGTTTCGCAGCTTCTACTTTTTGCGCTACTGGTGCTGCTTTTGGTGCTTCTGGGCGAGCTTCTACTACTGCCGCTACAGCTTCCTCTTTCTTCGCCGCACCTGCTTGTGGGATATTTCCAGATTCCACTAGCTTTAAAATATCTTTACGAGTGATACGGCCGTTTGCTCCCGTACCTTCTACTAGATCTAAATCAACGTTATGCTCACCTGCAAGCTTTAACACAGCTGGTGAAAAACGTGGTTTTCCATCAGTTGGTTGTTTTACTTTCGGTGCTTTTTCAGACGTAGCTACTTCTGCCTTTGATTCTTCTTTTGTTTTTTCCTCAACAGCTGTTGCTGCTACTTCATCTGCGCCTTCTACTTGAATAACACAAACTACTTCACCTACAGCTAACGTATCACCTTCACCAGCGATTAACTCTTTCACAACACCCGTGAAAGAAGATGGTACTTCAGCATTTACTTTATCAGTCATTACTTCTGCAAGCGGATCATACTTATTTACGTGATCGCCAACATTAACGAGCCATTTACTAATTGTTCCCTCTGTAACGCTCTCCCCGAGCTGAGGCATTGTAATATTTTCTACAGCCATGTATAGTCCCCCCGATTAAAATTCCGCAAGTTCACGCATTGCTTTTTCAACTTTATCTGGATTTACCATAAAGAATTTTTCCATTGTTGGTGCATATGGCATTGCTGGAACGTCTGGACCTGCAAGACGTGCGATTGGCGCATCTAAATCAAATAGACAGTTTTCAGCGATAATTGCTGCCACTTCACTCATAATGCTTCCTTCTTTATTGTCTTCTGTTACAAGAAGAACTTTACCTGTTTTAGAAGCTGCTTCAATGATTGCTTCTTTATCTAATGGATATACAGTACGTAAATCAAGAATGTGTGCAGAGATGCCATCTTGTGCTAATTTTTCAGCCGCTTGAAGAGCAAAATGAACACATAATCCGTACGTGATAACTGTAATATCATCACCTTCACGTTTTACATCTGCTTTTCCGATTGGTAATACGTAGTCATCCTCCGGTACTTCACCTTTAATTAAACGATATGCACGTTTATGTTCAAAGAATAATACTGGATCTTCATCACGAATGGCTGCTTTTAATAAGCCTTTTGCATCATATGGTGTAGAAGGGATAACGATTTTTAAACCTGGTTGGTTTGCAAACATCGCTTCTACAGATTGTGAATGATACAATGCACCGTGAACACCCCCGCCAAATGGTGCACGGATTGTAACTGGACAAGTCCAATCATTATTAGAACGATAACGAATTTTTGCTGCCTCAGAAACAATTTGGTTTACTGCTGGCATGATGAAATCAGCAAACTGCATTTCAGCGATTGGACGCATACCATACATTGCTGCACCAATTGCTACCCCAGCAATTGCAGATTCTGCAAGCGGTGCATCAAGCGCACGATCTTCACCAAATTGATCATACAAACCGTGTGTCGCTTTAAACACGCCACCTTTTTTACCAACATCTTCTCCTAAAACGAATACTTTCTCATCGCGTTCCATTTCTTCGCGCATTGCTAATGTAATAGCATCAATATAAGACATTACAGCCATGAAACGTTCCCCCCTATTCTGCGTATACGTGCTTCAATGCATCTTCAGGTGCTGCATACGGAGCATTTTCTGCATATTCTGTTGCTTCATTTACGATATGCATAATTTCGTCTAACATTTGTTTTTCGGATTCCTCAGTTAACACACCAGCTTCTTTTAAATAAGCTGCGAATGTTATAATTGAATCTTTTTTCTTTGCTTCTTCTACTTCTTCTTTATCACGATAAACACGATCATCATCGTCACTAGAATGTGCTGTTAAACGATATGATACTGTTTCAATTAAAGTTGGTCCTTCACCACGACGACCGCGATCTGCTGCTTCTTTTACAGCTTTATATACTGCAAGTGGATCGTTTCCGTCTATTGTATATCCAGGCATACCGTAACCAATCGCACGATCTGATACGTTTTTACATGCTAATTGTTTTTCAACTGGAATAGAGATTGCATATTTGTTATTTTCACACATAAAAATAACAGGTAGTTTGTGTACACCAGCAAAGTTTGCCCCTTCATGGAAGTCACCTTGGTTTGAAGAACCTTCTCCAAATGTAACGAACGTTACTAAATCTTTCTTCTCCATTTTTCCAGCTAGTGCAATACCAACTGCATGTGGTACTTGTGTTGTTACTGGGGATGAACCTGTAACAATACGATTTTTCTTTTGACCGAAGTGACCAGGCATTTGACGACCACCAGAGTTTGGATCTCCAGCTTTCGCAAAAGCAGACAACATAAGCTCTTTAGCTGTCATACCAAATGCTAGTACAACACCCATATCACGGTAGTATGGTAATGCATAATCTTTCTCTCTATCAAGAGCGAACGCCGCTCCAACTTGTGCAGCCTCTTGTCCTTGACAAGAAATTACGAATGGAATTTTACCAGCGCGGTTTAATAACCACATACGTTCGTCAATTTTACGTGCAAGTAACATCGTACGGAACATTTCTAATACTTGCTCATCACTTAAGCCAAGCTCTTCATGGCGCTTTTCTTTTACTTCTGCCATTTTTCATAACCTCCTAAATCCACATTTTTATGCGTGTAACGCTCTTCCATCTACAGCAAGTGCTGCTTCACCAATCGCCTCAGATAATGATGGATGCGGATGAATTGTATGTGCTACTTCCCAAGGTGTTGCATCAAGTACTCTTGCAAGACCCGCTTCAGAAATCATATCTGTTACATGTGGTCCAATCATATGAACACCAAGAATGTCATTTGTCTCTTCATCAACTACAAGTTTTACGAAACCATCTGATTCTCCGTATACAAGTGCTTTTCCGATTGCGCGGAATGAGAACTTACCTACTTTTAACTTATAGCCTTTTTCTTTCGCTTCTTGTTCTGTTAAACCGACAGAAGCAACTTCTGGACTGCTATATACGCATTTTGATACCATAGAGTAATCAATTGGTGTAACTTCTTTCCCTGCAATATGTTCTACTGCAGCAATTCCTTCATGAGAAGCAACATGAGCAAGTTGCAGGCCACCGATTACATCTCCAATTGCGTAAATATGCGATTCTTTCGTTTGATAAAACTCATTTGTTTGAATGTATCCTTTTTCCACAACGATATCTGTGTTCTCTAAGCCAATATTTTGCGTATTCGCTTGTCTTCCTACAGATACAAGCATTTTTTCTGCTTTAAATTCTTTATTTTCACCGTTGTGTTCAGCTTGGATTGTTACTCCATTATCTTTTACCAATGTTTCTGGTAATACTTTTGCACCAGTTACCACTTTAATACCTTTTTTCTTAAATAGACGTTGCATTTCTTTTGAAACGTCTTGATCTTCTAGTGGTAATATTGTTTTTGCATACTCTAATACTGTAACTTCTACACCGAAGTCAGCAAGCATAGATGCCCACTCAATACCGATTACACCGCCACCAACGATAATAATCGAACTAGGAAGCGTTTCCATTTTTAGGGCATGATCTGAAGACATTACGTACTCTCCGTCTAATTCTAAACCTGGTAATGAATTTGGACGAGAACCTGTTGCAATAAGTACATTTTTTGGAATTAACATTTCATTCTCTTCTCCACTTGCAAGTTCAACTGAAATTGTCCCTGGCATCGGAGAGAAAATAGATGGGCCAAGAATACGGCCAATACCTTCAAACACATCAATTTTACCTTGTTTCATTAAGTGTTGAACGCCTTTATGAAGCTGCGTTACAATCTTCTCTTTACGCTCTTGTACTTTCGCAAAGTTTAGTTCTACATTGCTTGCAATAACTCCGAACTCTTCGCTTTTTTTAGCAGTTGCATATACTTCCGCACTACGTAAAAGAGCTTTACTAGGGATACATCCTTTGTGTAAACAAGTACCACCAAGATTTTCTTTTTCGACTAGTGCAGTTTTTAACCCTAGTTGTGATGCACGAATTGCAGCAACATATCCACCAGTACCGCCGCCAACGATGACTAAATCATATTCTTTTGCCATTATCTCAACCCCTAGCTACCGTTTCTTTTTCACGTACAACGTATTCTTTTGGAGCTTCTTCTTCACGTAATACACGAAGTGCTCCTTCTGCTAACGCTTCTAACTCATCTTCGCCTGGATGTACGATAACATCTGCAATCCAGTCCACTCGCTCTTTTATTTCATCGACAAGAATTTTACTGTATGCCAGTCCACCAGTTAATACGATTGCATCGATTTTCCCGTGAAGTACAGCGCTAGCTCCGCCAATCTCTTTTGCAACTTGATATGCCATTGCTTTATAAATAAGAGTTGCTTCAGGATCACCTTTTTCAACCATTTTCTCTACTTTAATCGCATCATTTGTACCGATTAAACTTACAAGTCCACCTTGTCCGACAAGCTTTTTAATCATTTCATCTCGGTAATACTCACCAGAGAAACACATTTCTACTAGTTGCCCTACTGGCACTGTACCAGCACGCTCTGGACTAAATGGTCCTTCTCCGTTTAAACCGTTATTCACATCGATTACTCTTCCTTTTTTATGAGCACCAACTGTAATACCACCGCCCATATGTGTAACTAATAAATTTAAATCCTCATATTTGTGGTTTAACTGTTCGGCTACTTTACGAGCAACTGCTTTTTGATTTAATGCATGGAAGATACTTTTACGTTCCATACCAGCAATACCACTTATACGAGCAACTGGCTCCATCTCATCTACAACGACAGGATCCACAATAAATGCAGGAATGTTTAATCCAGAAGCAATTTCATATGCTAAAATGCCTCCAAGGTTTGAAGCGTGATGACCGCTAAACCCATTTTTTAAATCTTCTAACATCGCATCGTTTACTGTATACGTACCGCCTTCGATTGGACGAAGTAATCCACCACGTCCACAAACAGCGTTTAATTTTGAAATGTTAATACCATGAGAATGTAGAACTTCTAAAATCGTTTCTTTTCGAAACTCATATTGGTCGATAATTCGCTTGTATTTCCCAATCTGTTCTACGTCATGACGAATCGTTTCTTCTAAAACGGGTCTTTCATTATCAAAAACACCAATTTTTGTGGATGTACTACCTGGGTTAATAACAAGAATTCGATTTACAGACAATGTTGCTACCTCCACTAATAAATTCAAAAGGAAGTGGAAACCTCATAAGAGGTAACCACGCCTTTTGTAAAAGTTATATATGAATGATTAGCGACGGCTAATAATATCGTGACCGTTGCGTAAGTAAGTGCTACGAGAATTTTTCAAGCTTGCAATGCGCTCTTCAGCTAGACGATCTGCCGCTACATAAGTTGCTATGCCATCGCGTTTTGAAATTTCGATTACTTTTGCAATTGTGTCATAAATAGACTCAACACGTTTTAGTGCACGTTCTCTATTGTATCCATATAATTCGTCTGCTACGTTAATTACGCCACCTGCATTAATTACATAATCTGGTGCGTATACAATACCCATTTCATGAATGATGTCACCGTGACGATTTTCTTTTAATTGGTTATTTGCAGAACCTGCGATTACTTTTGCTTTAAGTTGTGGAATAGTTTCATCATTAACTGTTGCGCCTAATGCACATGGTGCGTAAATATCGCATTCAACACCATAAATTTCATTTGGTTCAACTGCTGATGCACCGAATTCTTCTACAGCACGTTGTACAGCTTCTTTATTAATATCTGTAACGATTAATTTTGCTCCTTCAGCGTGTAAATGTTTGCATAGGTGATATGCTACGTTACCAACGCCTTGAACAGCAATTACTTTTCCTTCTAAATTGTCAGTACCGAAAGCTTCTTTTGCAGCTGCTTTCATACCACGGTAAACACCGTATGCAGTTACTGGAGATGGGTTACCAGAAGAACCGAATGATGGTGAGATACCTGTTACAAAGTCAGTTTCTTCATGGATAATATCCATATCATCTACTGTTGTACCAACATCTTCAGCTGTAATGTAACGTCCGTTTAGTCCTTGGATATAACGTCCTAGTGCACGGAACATTGCTTCGCTCTTATCTTTACGAGGATCACCGATAATTACTGTTTTCGCACCACCTAAGTTTAAACCAGCTGCTGCGTTTTTGTATGTCATCCCTTTTGCAAGACGCAATGCATCTTCAATCGCCGCTTCTTCAGAATCATATGTCCACATTCTTGTTCCACCAAGAGCCGGTCCAAGTGTTGTATCATGAATTGCAATAATTGCTTTTAAACCAGATTCTTTATCTTGACAAAATACTACTTGCTCATAATCATATTTTTCTAAGTATTCGAAGATTTCTAATGTCATTGTCGTTTCCCCCTAATGTTTTACCCTTTTTGGTTTATTTTGAAGCAGTCGCAACTGCCAATGCTAATGAATATACTTTTGTTTCTGCTGAATCAGCACGAGATGTTAAAACAATCGGTGCTTTTGCGCCAGCAATCATTGCTCCTACTTTTGCATCCGCAAAGTATACGAGTGATTTATATAGCACATTTCCAGCTTCAATCGTTGGGACGAGTAAAATATCTGCCTTACCTGCTACATCACTTACTATGCCTTTATGCTCTGCTGCAATTTGTGATACTGCATTATCTAAAGCAAGTGGTCCATCAACGATACAATCTTTAATTTGTCCGCGGCGATTCATTTGTGTTAACATCGCTGCATCAATTGTCGCCTGCATCGCTGGATTCACAACTTCTACTGCTGCGATTGGTGCCACTTTGGGCAAGTCGATTCCTATTGCCTGGGCAACTTCTACAGTATTTTGTATAATAGCAGCTTTTTGTGTTACGTCAGGTGCGATGTTCATCGCTGCATCTGTAACGAAAATAAGACGGTCGTAATTTTGAACTTCAAATGCTGCTACATGTGAAAGTACGCTACCTTTACGTAGGCCCCACTCTTTGTTTAACACAGCCTTCAAAATATTCGCTGTTGGGATGTTCCCCTTCATAAGCACATCTGCTTCACCATTTCTCACAGCTTTAACAGAAAGTTCTGCAGCTTCAGCACTAGACATTGTTGCAATCACTTCAACATGTTCTGAAGTTTGTAAACCATGTTCTTGTAGCATCCCCATTATTTTTTCTTGATTTCCATATAGACGAAATTGAGCTAGCTGTAATTTAATTGCTTTCGCTACAGCTTCAATTACTTCATGATCTTCAGCTACTGCTACAGCCACAGTTTTTTTAGGCTTTCCTGCTGCTTGATCAATTAAGTATTCTAACTTCATATTTTGTAATCAACCCTTTCCGTCGTCCCTCGTCTATTTATAAAGCAAATACCGTGCCAACTTTTAAAAGTGGTCTTACCAATAATGAAAACGCATTCAAAATGCAGTAAAATCAATACTTTGGAAAATAACGAAAGATTCTGTCTTATTTTGTCGCTTTTTGTATACCATGCAATAAATTGCACGGTACGCAATTTATTGCATGCTATTTTTTGCATAGTCATACTTTTCTAGCTTGTAATATAAATTTCGAACGGAAATTCCTAACGCTTTTGCAGTTTGTGTTTTATTCCCATCAAATCTCTCCAAATATTCATAAATAATATTCCCTTCAAACTCTGTCACTAAATGTTCAAGTGGCTTTTCTTCTAATTCAGGTAATAAATGAGATTGCTTTGACTCCACCTGCTCTTCGTTATGTAATGGCGGTAAATGGTGTACATCAATATAGGTCTCGTTATAATTCATAAAGATAATAGCTCTCCCCAAAATATTTTCAAGTTCCCTCACATTTCCTGGCCATTCGTATGATTGTAAATATAAAACGGCTGAATCAGTGAGCCCTTCTACATTACGACCGTAATCTTGATTAATTTTTTGAATCAATCTGTCCGCAATTGTCGGTATATCTCCTTTACGTTGACGAAGAGATGGAATTTGAATTGGAATTTTATTTAATCGATAATATAAATCCTCCCTAAACTTCCCTTCTAGAATAGCCTTTTCTAAATTCACATGTGTCGCTGCAATTACTCGAACATTAATAGGTATCGCTTTCGTTCCACCAACTTTTACAATTTCTTTTTCCTGCAATACACGAAGGAGTTTCGCTTGTGTATTTGCAGACAACTCCCCTATTTCATCTAAAAAAATACTACCGTTATTCGCTTCCTCAAAGAACCCACGTTTCCCGCCTCTTTTCGCTCCAGAAAACGCCCCTTCCTCATAACCAAATAATTCACTTTCTAACAACGTCTCCGAAATGGCCGCACAGTTTACACGGACGAACTTATTGTATTTTCGATTACTTCCATTATGGATTGCATGTGCAAACAATTCTTTACCAGTCCCAGATTCCCCGCGTAACAGTACTGTTGCTGGTGTATTCGCTCCTAGCTTCGCCTGTTCGATAGCTGCCGTTGTTTCATCTGAATTTCCGACAATATCATCAAATGAATATTTCGCTTCTAATGTACGAATAATTTGCCTTGCTCTATTCAATTCATTTGTTAATTTTTGAATTTCCGACACGTCACGGATAACACCGACGCTTCCTTTCAATATTCCATCCACAATAACTGGTGCTACGTTTACAATTACATCTCGCTTTTTTTGCCCAATCTTCATATGTATTCCGCGCACCGCACGACGCGTTCGAAGTACTTTCATATGCATACTTTCGCCTTCTACAATATCAGTTGTAGCAGGCTTCCCAATAATATCTTCTTCTGTTAAACCCGTTAATTTCGTATATGCTGGGTTAATGACTAAACCTCTTCCTTTTTCATCCACAACCGAAATCGCTTCTTCAGATGAGTTAATAATTGCCTCTAATAGTGTTTGAATTTCTTTTAAGTCTGTAACTTCTTCCGCAAGATCTACAACTTCTGTTATATCTTTAAAAATTGCAAATGCCCCTTGTACCTCTCCTCCTTCTTTTAATATTGGAATACGCGTTGTAATAATTTTCTTTCCATTCTCTAATGTCAGTTCATAATTTACTTCTATTTGTTTCGTACGTATAATGCGAAGTAATTTACTAGTTGGAATGACTTCTAAAATATACTTTCCTATCGCCTCTTCTTTTTTATATCCGATAATACGCTCTGCACTTTTATTAAAAAGACGAACTTGTCCCTCTCGATCAATTACAATCATGCCGTCATGTGTAGAATTTAAAATTAATTCTCCTTGTTGCGTCTGTTCCTCTAACCGCCCAATTAGCCCTTCCTTCTCATGCGCTAATCCTGTAACAATTTTTGCGATATCACCTGGTATAAGAAGAGTGTCTTTTTTCTTTTTTTCTAATAAAACTTTATGTACATCATCTTCACCTGTCATATCAAATATTACATCGATATGCATAGAAAGAAATGGAGTTACACTTTCTCCAATTGCAATCCCGTATTCCTTAGCAATTTGTAGTCCTTTTGCCAACGGATTTATATCAATAATCCCTATAATTTGAAATATATTCGAACTTTGTAACAGATTCAGCAGCGCGCTCCCGCCTTCACCTGCACCAACAATTAATACTTTTTGTTTCATATATTACACTTCCTCTCGAAGTAACTCTGCAAATTTTTTCACACCCTTATCTTACTCGTTCAGCACCCTCTTGACAAACCCCCTTTCCGTATAACATCATTAAAATATACAAAATAATCTGAAAAGGAGCGTTATGTATGCAGCGTTACGTTGCTCTACTATTAGCACTCATCCCTATTTCATTAGCTGTGTTTGGTATAAAGTTAATGAGAGATACTGTATTCGGGATTCAATTTCCACCAATTTCCATACTGTGGTTACAATTTTTAATCGGCGCTCTCTGCTTCGCGCTCGGGTTTTATATCTTTGGTGGCTTCGTCTTGCACCGAGATCGCAAACGAAATAAAGTACAAGCTCGCTTTAGAAGATAGGAATGCCCCACTATTTATAAATAAAAAAATGAGACCGTTACACGCGGTCTCATTTTTTTATTGGCAATAAGGTTCTTGCCGTTTCAGGGTAATCAGTAATAATCGCCGATATATTCATATCAAAATATTTACGCATAAGCGTTTCTTCATTAATTGTATAAGGGCGAACTTCTACACCACTTTCCATCGTTAGTTCGGCAATAGCATCTTGAAGATAACGATAATTCGGATGTACTGCTGTAGCCCCCATTTTTTTCGCGTATGCCCACGGACTATGCAAACCTTCGCGATATAAAATTGCTGTTTGAATATCAGGAGCCATCATATGGCACCGTTTCATACTGTAGTGATTAAACGAAGAAAATATAACACGATCCTCTAGACTAAATTTCCGTACAAGCGTTATAACTTCTTCCTCTAAACCTCTGTATGGAATTTTATTATTTTTAAGTTCAATATTAAGTAGCAAACTCGTTTGTTCAAGCCATTCTAATACCTCTTCTAAAATTGGTATTTTACAAAAACCTACTTTATCACCAAATTTATAACTTGCATCTAACTTGCATAAGTCCTCATATACATAATTCCGAACCGCACCTTTTCCATTTGTTGTCCGGTCCACCGTTTCATCGTGAATGACGACAACTTTTCCATCTTTCGTTAATTGAACATCAAGTTCAATTCCATCCGCTCTAAAAGACTCAGCTGCTTCAAATGAAATCATTGTATTTTCTGGGTACGTTCCAGCCGCACCACGATGTGCAAATATAAGAGTCATCCTCACTCCCCCAATCTTATGCTATACTATACGAAAAAGGAGGTACTTCTATGAGACCATTACAAATCTCTCCAGATACTGCAGTCCGCTTATCAAAAACACTAGGTGTTCCACTTGAACAACTCATGCATATGCCGCAGCACATTTTAATTCAAAAACTAGTTGAATTAGAAAAACAAAATAAAGACGAAGAATAATACAGTCCTGTTTTTTGCAGGACTTTTTATTATTTTCTATTATATCACGGATGCCTTTCCTACTAAAATCCTTTAACAGATGTACTACGATGTGATTTAGCCGTTCCTTCATCATTTAATAATGAATCACATCTTTTCTTTTTTGTTACACGTCATAAAGAAAGCAGACCATTTATTTATAAGTCCCCATTGCGTCCTAAAAACACGATCATAAAAAACTAGAAGCCCTTTATATTGTTTTTTATTGAACGTGCGGAGCATCCCCTGATTCGTATAGTTCTTTCGCTTTTTCCTCCCCGAATGTAGTTAAAATATAATGTTGCTCTTCTAACGCATCCATTGCTCTAGTTGCTTTACAAACGCTATCTTCTTGAGCATCTGAGAAATAATTGTGATCTTCTACAATTTTACTAAAATCTTTTTTCGCCCATCTATCAGCAATTGCTAAAAGTTCATTTTTCTTCGCAAAGCTACTCTTATTTATAATTTCTTTTAATTTTTTAGTATTACTTTGAATCATTGGGATAGAGCCCGATTTTCGTTCTGCCACCACTTTTTGATGAGTCATGCGATGCATCGCTGTAATGACTTCGCTTTCAGTAGAATTTTCAGTAACATACACATCAACAAAGACCCCATCTACCTCTCTACCTACTATTGTTTGGTCTTCTTTTTTATCTATTTGAGCACTCACTTCTTTATCTACGGGATTATCTGCAAGTTCTAACATTCCAAATGTAACTGCAATAGCAAGAACTCCCATAGCTGCTACTATTCCTAGCCAAGTTGAAATTTTATTTTCCATTCCCCTTCTCCCTATCTATATCTATTTTATTGCCTTATAAAAACTCACTTACATGTAATATTACTAAAAATAGGTTTTATTTTCCATGCTATCAAATAATCTCTTTTTCTCAACAAAATAAAAAGACCAACGAATTATAACATTCATTGGTCTTTAAATAAAAAGTTCATTGGCTTTAAATTTGATATCGAGTATCAATTTCAAGAATTATTAAGCTTTACTAAAGCTTAAATCCCTTACTACTTTTACTCTCAACTAGCTTTATGTTCAAGTCTCAGCTTATCCGCAACCATTGCGATAAACTCAGAATTCGTAGGTTTTGCTTTTGACATGGATACTGTATAACCGAATAAGGACGAAATAGAATCAATATTCCCACGGCTCCAAGCTACTTCAATTGCGTGACGAATTGCGCGCTCCACACGGCTTGCTGTTGTATTATATTTCTTTGCGATATCTGGATACAATACTTTCGTAATCGATCCTAATAATTCGATATCATTGTATACCATGGAGATTGCTTCTCGTAAATACATATATCCTTTAATATGAGCGGGTACACCAATTTCATGAATGATACTCGTAATACTCGCATCTAAGTTTTTCGGTTTTCCATCTACTGTTGTGGCTGATCGAAATGATGGTAGTGGACGCTTAATCATAGTGTTTGCTTTACCACTCACTTGACGAATATGACTCGTTAAATTCTCCATATCAAATGGTTTTAATATGAAATATGAGGCACCTAAGTCAACTGCTTTTTTCGTCACATCTTCTTGGCCAAATGCTGTCAACATAATTACGCTAGGCTGTTTTAACCTTTCAATATGTCGCATTTTCTCCAATACAGCTAAACCATCTAAGTGTGGCATAATAATGTCTAAAACGAGTACATCAGGTTGCTTATCTGTTAATAAGTTTAAACACTCTTGACCATTATAAGCAGTACCGATTACTTCCATATCATCTTGAGCGGCTACATAGCTCTCTAACATTGATACTAGTTCTTTATTATCATCCACAAGACATACTTTAATTTTCTCCACAGCTTTTCCTCCCTTACCGAATCGATTCTCCGACATGTGTATCCTTCTAGGCTACATGAATTGTTCGACAATTGTGTGAAAATTCCCTTTTAAAGTTTCTTACTTTCCGATAAAATCACAAAAAAATATGTTTATCGTTCATTTATTCCCTTTCGCAACACATTCCATCATAGAAATACAACGAAACGTTCAACCCTTTCCTTTTATTTTACAACAAAAAACACCTCTTGCGGAGCTTTTACAAAATTTCAACGAATTTTTCAACAGAAAAAGCGAGCTAATAATATATATTAGCTCGCTTTTTTCTCTTGATCATAAATATTAATTCCAGCTTGATGTAACATCCATTCAATATGAACACCATATCCTGATGTTGGATCATTTACAAATACATGTGTAACAGCACCAATTACTTTTCCATTTTGTACAATTGGACTTCCGCTCATTCCTTGTACGATACCGCCCGTTTTCTCTAATAGACGTTTATCTGTTACTTTTATTACCATACCCTTTGTAGCTGGGAATTTTTGCTGCACTGTACTAACAACTTCAATATCAAACGCTTCTACTTTATCTTGATCAATAACTGTTAATATTTTTGCCGGTCCTTCTTTTACTTGATGAGATAATGCGATAGGCATTGCTTTATCCATTATACCGTTTTTCATATTCGTATTTAATTTTCCAAAAATACCATATGGACTATTAATTGTAATATTGCCAATCACTTCACGGTCTGGTGAGAATCTTGCTAATTTCTCCCCTGGATTCCCATGACTACCTCTTTCAATTGATGTAACTGTCGAGCGCATAATTTGTCCATCTTCGACTTGAATCGGCTTTTTCGTATCATTATCAGAAATAACATGACCAAGTGCCCCATATTTCATAGAATCTGGATGAACAAATGTCATCGTTCCAATTCCAGCTGCCGAATCACGGATATACAAGCCAATTCGATAAGACGATTCACCGTTGTCTTTTTGTGGAGTTAGCTTCGTACGAATATATTTTCCATCTCTTAACAATACAAGATTAAGCGGTTCACCTGTTTCTCCACTATTATGAATAAACGGTGCTACATCACTCATTCTTTCAATTGTTTTACCATTAATTTCAGTAATCATATCTCCAATTTGTACACCTGCTGTTTCACCAGGAGATATTTTACCTTTTTCAGTTTGAATTAAATGATGGCCTACAACAAGTACACCTTTTGTATTTAATTTCACACCAATTGATTGTCCACCTGGAATCACTTTAAAATCTTTTAACACTTTCACATTTACTTTTTTCACTGGAAAACCAGCAAGCTGAAATACCATATCAGCTTCACCATTTTGATGAGAATTTACCATAAGTCCTTGTTTTTGTTCATTCGAACTCACTGTAAATACATGACGATTTGTGGATGAAGCTTTGAAAACTGGTAATGATGATATTTCTGATTGTTGTCCTTCAAAAACAACAAGTTGTTTCGGTGATGAAATAAACGTTCGAAGCGGTTTAAAACATCCAATAAAAACTAAAGAAACAAGGAGACAAAGACCTATTATTTTTCGAAATTTTTCTAATTTCAACTTGTTCACTCTCCTCGCTCCTACCCCACATTCAGCCTCTTGGCTTCACTTTTTAATCTCTCCTTGCAGTGCTTTATTTATAACCGGAAGAATTAAGAAATCGTCATTTGAGAAAAAAAGCTATCCATTACTGGATAGCCTCTGCTGTCTGTTTAAAATGATGCGCTTGCGTAAGTAATTCTTTCGCATGCTCTGTCGTTAAATCTGTGATTTCCACACCAGAAATCATTCGAGCTATTTCTGTTACTTTATCCTCCATAGTTAAAACAGTAACTGATGTAATTGTCCGATCATTCGCTACTTGTTTTCGAATAAATAAATGTGAATCCGCCATTGAAGCTACTTGAGGTAAGTGCGTAATACAAAGTACTTGCGAGTTTACTGATACTCGATAAATTTTTTCCGCAATAGCCTGTGCGACCCGGCCACTTACACCCGTATCCACTTCATCAAAAATAACAGATGCAACCCCTTGATGCTTAGAAAAAATGCTTTTTAAAGCTAAAATGATACGAGATAACTCTCCGCCAGAAGCAACCTTTGAAAGTGGTTTTAGCGGCTCTCCTGGGTTCGTTGAAATATAAAATTCCACATGATCGTAACCATCCGCCGTAAGTCTTACCGGCGCACCTTCCACAAGGGGCTCTTCTGCATTTCCTTCTCTCTTCATAATTCTCACTTCAAATTTCGTTTTTTCCATATATAATTCTTTTAATTCCTGATGAATTGCATTTGTAAGGTGTTCTGCAAGCTCATGACGCATATTACTTAACAACGTTGCTTCTTTCATAATAACACTTTCTAATTCCTTCAACTGTTTCTTCGTCGTTTCAATATGAACGTCTTTATTTTCAATCGTAAAAATTTCCTGTTCAATTTTATCAGCATACGCTAAAATCTCTTCTACATTATTTCCATATTTTCTCTTTAGCATACGAATTTCATTCAAACGTGTTTCGATTTCATCTAAACGATTTGGATCATATTCCATCATATCGAGCTTTTCCCTCAGTTGATAGGCAACCTCTTCTAATAAGTAATAGCTATTTGCAATTGAATCATGATTCTCTTGATACACATCATCTAAATGTGTAATACTTTCCATTTGCCCCATTGCACTTCTTACATTATCTAATCCTTGTCCGTCGGCACTTAAAGAACGATATGCATCACCTAACGCTTTATAAATCTTTTCAAAATTAGAAATTTGCAATCGTTCCTCAGTTAATTCATTTTCTTCATCCATCTTTAAATCCGCCTTGCGAATTTCCTCGTGCTGAAATTGAATTAAATCTAAGCGATGTGCCATTTGTTGCTCATTTTCACTTAACGATTTCAATTGTTTTTTTAATTTTTCATAGTCAGCGTATACGTTTTGATATATGTCTAATTGTTTAACGATTCGATCCCCATCAAAGTGATCAAGCATAAACAGATGTCGTTCTTCATTCATTAAATCTTGCGTTTCGTGCTGTCCATGAATATCAACAAGTGTTTTCCCAATTTCTTTTAATATGCTAAGTGTAACAAGCTTCCCATTTACACGACATACACTCTTCCCGTTCGCAGCAATATCACGCTTTAAAATAATCATACCATCTTCTATTTCTATATCTAACTCTTCTGCCTTTTCAATACATGGATGCTTCTCATCTTCAACATAAAATAGCCCTTCAATCTCAGCCTTTTCTGTTCCATATCGAACAAATTCTGCTGACCCACGGCCACCTACAAGTAAACTAATTGCATCAATAATAATCGATTTTCCGGCCCCTGTTTCACCGCTTAAAACCGTTAAACCTTTTTGAAAAGAAATATTTAATGCTTCAATAATAGCAAAGTTTCTAATCGATAATTCCGATAACAATGCCCCATTCACCTCGTTATAAAATAATCCCTTACTAAAGGATTTTCTCAGTTCTTCATTCAAATAATCATGCTATATATTTGTATGTATATACTCTTCTAACCCGCTTCATTGTACCAAACATTTGTTTTACGGGTCAATCCATCTATTTTTTAACTTTATGCAAACAAAATATTATATTACAATTGAAAATTCATATTTTTAACCAATAAAAATATCTTGTTCACTTTCCACTTTACGATGGAAAGCAAACAAGATTTTTTGTTACAACATATTTAAGAAACGATCAGAGACAACACCTGTATCGTCAGGTGTACGGCAAATAATTAAGCAAGTATCATCACCACAGATGGTTCCGATGATCTCATCCCACTCTAAATGATCAATAAGTGCTCCAAGTGAATGAGCGTTACCAGGCAATGTTTTTAGCACAAGCATATGTCCTGCCGTGTCTAATTTTACAAATGAATCCACTAGATTTCGTTTTAATTTTTGTAACGGGTTAAATCGTTGATCTGCTGGCAAGCTATATTTATAGCGCCCATCATGTAATGGCACCTTCACTAAGTGCAGTTCTTTAATATCGCGCGATACTGTTGCTTGCGTTACATTAAATCCCTCATTACGTAAAATATCAACTAATTCATCTTGTGTTTCAATTTCTTTGTTTGCAATAATTTCCCTGATTTTAATATGGCGCTGACCTTTATTCATACATTTGCACCTCACACTATCTCTTACCATAGTTTAAACATTGGTATACTTCACTTATTTATGTTAACTTATAATTCGTTTCTTGTACACAATTGTTTTTACAATCATTATACAATTACAGCAAAAAGAGGAACAACATATGTTATTCCCCTTTCCCTTTTTGTTTTAGAACGTCATGCGCTTCTGTAACAACTTGCTCTATAGAAATTGGAGAATGATTTTCGCCATTCTCACGTTCACCATGCCATTTCAGATGAATTAAAAATTCAATATTACCATCCCCACCCGTAATTGGTGAGAATGTTAAACCTTCCACATCATAGCCTTCTTTTAAAGCAAACTCGACAATCATTTCTACAACAGCTTCATGTACTTTTCTATCACGAACGATACCTTTTTTCCCAACTTGCTCTCTTCCAGCTTCAAACTGCGGTTTAATTAACGCTGCTACATCTCCGTTAGGCATAAGCATTGTTTTTAAAACTGGCAGTATAAGCTTTAATGATATAAATGAAACATCAATACTTGCAAATTGAGGTAAACCACGTTCTAAGTCTGCTGGTGTCACGTAACGGAAGTTTGTTCGTTCCATTACAACAACACGCTCATCTTGACGTAATTTCCACGCTAGTTGATTGTATCCTACATCTAATGCATAAGATAATTTCGCTCCATTTTGAAGCGCGCAATCTGTAAAGCCACCAGTTGATGAACCAATATCTATCATAACTTTATCTTGTAAATCAAGATGAAATGTCTCTAATGCCTTTTCAAGTTTATAACCACCACGACTTACATACGGCATAACTTGTCCCTTCACCGTAATCTCAGTATCTTGCGAGATTTTCTCTCCTGGCTTATCAAGTCTCATCTCATTTGCATATACGAGTCCGGCCATAATGGCGCGCTTTGCTTTCTCACGCGTTTCTATAAGTCCTCGCTCTACTAATAGTACATCTACTCTTTCTTTTTTTACGCTCATTTGTTACGCCCTTTTTTGTTTTGATGGAATCATTGTATGAATACGGTCTACAACAGCATCTGTCGTTAAACCAATTTCTTCTAATAATTTTGTTACACTTCCGTGCTCTATGAAGCGGTCTGGAATACCCATTCGTTCAACTAATGCACTATGGTAACCATTTTCAGATGCAAATTCAACTACTCCTGTTCCAAAACCACCGATTAAACAAGCTTCTTCAATCGTTAAAATCGGTATATTCTTTCCTAGAAGATCATGTAAATATGCTTCATCCATTGGTTTAATAAAGCGAGCATTCACTACTTTCACTGAAACCCCAGCTTTTTCAAGACGCTCAGCTGCTTCCATTGCCATTGGTATTGTCGTACCAAACGTTAAAATAGCTGCTTGTGTACCCTCTTTTAACGTCTCCCACGTACCGATTGGAATCGCCTTTAATTCTTTATCCATATGAACGCCAAGTCCATTACCGCGAGCATAACGCAATGCGATTGGTCCATCTTCATATTGCATCGCCGTATAAACTAAATGTTGCCCTTCATTTTCATCTTTCGGCATCATAAGCACCATATTCGGCAAGTGACGTAAGAATGAGATATCAAATACGCCTTGATGCGTTTCACCATCTGCTCCTACTAATCCCGAGCGATCTATTCCGATGAAAACATTTAAATTTTGGCGGCATATATCATGAACAACTTGGTCATATGCTCTTTGTAAAAATGTTGAATAAATCGCTAAGAATGGCTTCATTCCTTGCGTTGCCATACCTGCTGCCATTGTTGTAGCATGCTGTTCTGCAATACCTACATCAATCATACGATCTGGGAATTCTTTTTGGAATTTCTCAAGTTTTGATCCAACAGGCATTGCAGGTGTAATTGCTACGATACGCTCATCCGCTCTCGCTAGCTTAAGTACTGTTTCACTAACAACAGCACTCCATGCTGGTGCAACTTCTTTCGGCTTAACGAAGTCACCTGATTCAATTTTATAAGGTCCTGTTCCATGCCAAGTTCCAATAACGTCACTCTCAGCCGGTTTATAACCTTTTCCTTTTTTCGTAATAACGTGAACAAGCACTGGGCCTTTTGTTTTCTTTGCATATTGCAACGTTTCGAATAACTTTTCATAATCATGCCCATCGACTGGACCTAAATATGTAAAGCCTAACTCTTCGAAAAAGACACCAGATACTAGTAAATATTTAAGACTATCTTTTATTTTCTCTGCTGTCGCAGCCACTTTCCCGCCAACTGCTGGGATTTTCTTTAATATATACTCTAATTCATCTTTTACCCAGTGATATTTTCCTGCGGTACGTAAACGACCGAGCACATTATGAAGCGCACCAACGTTTGGTGCAATTGACATTTCATTATCATTCAAAATAACAATCATGTCTGTTTTTTCATGTCCAATATGGTTCAATGCCTCTAAAGCCATTCCGCCTGTTAAAGCACCATCTCCAATAATTGGTATAACATATTCTTTCGTTTTCTTTAAATCACGTGCCAGAGCCATTCCCATTGCAGCCGATAACGAAGTCGAGCTATGACCAGTTTCCCATACATCGTGCTCACTCTCGCAACGTTTCGGGAAACCACATAGACCTTGATATTGCCTTAATGTACCAAACTCTTTCGCACGTCCAGTTAAAATTTTATGTACATAGGATTGATGTCCTACATCCCATAAAAATTTATCTTGCGGGCTATCAAATAATTTGTGCAGAGCAATTGTGAGTTCTACTACACCTAAATTAGGTGCAATATGTCCACCTGTTTGAGAGAGCTCTTCAATTAAAAACTTACGAATATCCTCACTCAATCCCTCTAGTTCACTGATAGACATATCTTTCAAAAAACTAGGGTTTTGAATTTGCGTTAGATCCACATGGATCACTCACTTTCATTTCATAATCTGTCAACATGTCAAATATTATAAAAAACATTTACACAAAACAAGAAATTCTCTTTTCTATTTTTCGTCTTGTCCCGCTATTAACCAGTCTATTGCGCCCTAATCCTATTATAAACCATATTTCTTTAGGCGATGAAAAAAATAGCCGCTAACACGAAGTGATAACGGCAATGTAATCTACATATATTTTTGCCAATAACAAGAAAAGAAAAACCTTTTCCTACATTTATATCATAAAATGATGAATGACTCAACAAATGAAAACGCTGTTATATTAGTTATTACGTTTTGCAATCAAATCACAAATAGATAGTAAATATTCATCTTGTAATTGCAAGGAACTAATCGCACCTTTTGCTTCTGCAATTGTTTCTTCTAAAATATCTTTTGCTCTATCTACAGTAAACAACGTTGTATATGTGCTCTTTTCATTAGAAAGATCGCTACCAATCGGTTTTCCAATCTCTTCTTCAGTTCCTTCGACATCTAAAATATCATCTCGAATTTGGAAAGCTAGACCGATATATTTGGCAAACGTAAGCAACTTTTCTTCTTGCTCTTCTGTCGCATCAGAAAGTATCGCACCCGCAAGTACAGCAAATTCAAGCAGTTTTCCGGTCTTATGTTTATGGATGTACTCCAATTCATCAATCGTAAGGCGTTTCCCTTCAGCTTCCATATCTGCCACTTGTCCGCCAACCATTCCTTCTGGTCCTGCTGCTTTTGCAAGTTCAAGTACAAGTCTTACTTTTTTTTCGGCAGAAATTTCTTTTTGCTCATATGCCATAATAACTTGAAAAGCATACGTCAATAAGCCATCTCCTGCTAAAACTGCCATCGCTTCACCAAATACTTTGTGATTTGTGGGCTTTCCTCTTCTTAAATCATCATCATCCATACAAGGTAAATCATCATGAACTAATGAATATGTATGAATCATTTCAAGAGCACAAGCTGCACCTACTCCAAGATTTCTTTCTTTCCCAAACGCTTGTAATGTTGCAAACAAAAGTAACGGGCGGAGACGTTTTCCACCCGCTTCCAAAGAATATGCCATCGCTTCACGAAGTACATTTGGACATTGTAATTCATTTGCATAGCTTACAAGTTTTTCTTCTACGAAAGTTTTACTTTCTTTCAAAAAAGTATCAAAAGCAATCGTCACTATGCTTCATCTCCTAAAGCAGTAAACGGTTCAAGCTCTCCATCTTCCCCAAGAATAACTGCCATTTGTTCTTGTACATTCTTCAGCTTCTCATCACAAAGCTTAGATAATTCCATACCTTCTTTAAAATAAGAAATCGCTTCTTCTAAAGGTACGTCACCTTGTTCTAGCTTAGAAACAAGATGCTCAAGTTGCGAAATTGCCTCTTCAAAGCTTAATTTATTTTCCATTATTCAATTCACGCTCCTCTATGCCTGATACGCTACAATCTAGTATTCCATCTTGTAATTGAACTGAAACAGCATCTCCAAGGCTTACATCTTTCACACTTTTTAACACTTGCTTCTCTTCATCATATACAAGCCCGTACCCTCTCATCATTACTTTAAGCGGACTTAACGCTTCAAGTTTTTGAGCAGCTCTTACAAAGGCAAATTCTTTCGTTTGAAGTAACGTTTGCATTTCACGTTGTAATTGCTTTTGCAACGTTTCAACAGCTACCTTCGTTTGCATAATTTTTTGAGATGGGTGGTGCTTCTCTAAATAAAATGAAAGTTGCTTTAACTGATTCACCTTTTTATCAATATAGCGCTCTTTCGCTAAAACAAGCTGTTCTAGCGCTCTATCTAATTGCTCTTCCTTTTGCTCATATACTTGTCTTGGATAACGGAACGCATACGATTTTTGCAACACTTGTAGTTTTTCTTCTTTTTTATGTACTAACTCTCTCATTGCTCTTTGCAATCTCAGAGTTCTTTGTAATACCTTTTCTTGTAACTCTATAATGTTAGGTGCTGCCAGCTCAGCTGCTGCAGTCGGTGTTGGCGCGCGTAAATCTGCAACAAAATCTGCGATTGTAAAATCCGTTTCATGGCCTACTGCCGAAATAATAGGAATTTCACTCTTAAAGATTGCTCTTGCAACCATTTCCTCATTGAAAGCCCATAATTCCTCAATAGAACCTCCACCACGACCAACGATTAGTACATCTATCTCTCCCATTTCATTCGCTGTACGAATCGCTTGTACAATCGAGGGAGCCGCTGACTCCCCTTGTACAAGTACCGGAAATACAATAACATTCCCAATTGGATAACGACGTTTAATCGTTGTTATAATATCACGAATCGCTGCTCCTGTTGGCGACGTAATCACACCTATTGTTTTAGCGTAAGGAGGAATCGCTTTTTTATAAACTTGAGAAAAAAGTCCTTCTTCTTCTAAACGAACTTTTAACTGTTCGTACGCTAAATGTAAATTCCCGACTCCGTCAGGCTGCATGTCTTGAATATAAATTTGATAAGAACCACTCGCCTCGTAAACAGAGATTTTCCCTTTCACGAGTACCTTCATCCCATTTTCAGGTTTGAATTTAATATTACGATTATGGCCCGCAAACATAACCGCTGCGATTCTTGCATTTTCATCTTTCAATGTAAAATACATGTGGCCACGGCTATGATTTTTAAAGTTGGAAATTTCACCTTTTAACCAAACAGACTGCAAATGCGGATCATATTCTATTTTTGTTTTTATATAGCGTGTTAACGCTGTAACGGTTAAATATTGCTTCTCCATTTCTCTCTCCTCATAGCCGACTCAAATTATTTACAAACGACACCTGCACGTTTGGCAGATTCAACAGTATTATGAAGAAGCATTGTGATTGTCATTGGACCAACACCCTTTGGCACAGGTGTAATGTAACCCGCAACATCTAACACATTGTCAAAGTCAACATCACCACAAAGTTTTCCTGTTTCTAAACGGTTAACACCAACGTCAATTACAACCGCTCCTTCTTTAATATAATCCGCTGTTATCATTTTAGGTCGTCCAACAGCTACGATTAAAATATCAGCTAACTTCGATAACTCTTTCATATTTTGCGTCTTAGAATGACAATATGTTACAGTGGCATTTTCATTTAAAAACAATTGTCCCACTGGTTTACCGACAATATTACTTCTTCCAATTACTACTACATGTTTTCCAGAAATATCAAGATTTGTTTCTTTTACTAATTCTACAATACCATGCGGTGTACATGGAAGGAATGTATCTTGTCCCGTCATCATACGTCCCACGCTGATTGGGTGAAATCCGTCTACATCCTTTTCTGGTGAAATTCTTTCAATGATAGCTTTTTCTTCAATATGTTTTGGTAAAGGTAATTGCACTAATATGCCATTAATACGGTCATCTCCATTTAAGCGATCGATTTCAGCAAGCAAACGTTCCTCAGTAATTGTTTCAGGAAGTTCAATTAGCTCTGAGTAAATCCCTACTTGTTCACAGCCTTTTTCTTTTCCTTTCACATAAGAACGAGATGCTGGATCTTCTCCAACTAAAATAACTGCTAATCCTGGTACAATACCTTGCTCTTTCAACTTCACAACTTCTTCTGTTAATTGTGCTCGTTTTTTCTCCGCAACTTCATTTCCTTTGATGATTACTGCTACCATTTTAAGATTCCCCCTTAAAGAATTTACAGTGTATCTTTTATATTAGATAAAACGCCGTTAATAAAACGACGAGATTCCTCATCCCCAAATGTTTTTGCAATTTCAATTGCTTCGTTAATTGTTACGTTGTGTGGAATTTCTTCCATGTACTTCATTTCATACACAGCTACACGTAAAATACTGCGATCAACAATACTAATACGCTCAAGCTTCCACTTTTTTAAGTTTTGACGAATCGCTTCATCGATTGCTTCTTTATTTTCTACAAAACCTACTACAAGTGACTCTAGAAACTCATTTGTTTCTTCGCCTTCATCCAGCGTGTTTTCCACTGCTACTTTCGGTTCTAATTCACCTGTAATATCCATTTGGTATAATGCTTGCATTGCTCTTTCTCTAGCCGTCCTACGTTTCATTGTAACTCTCCTTTATGCTTCAAGTCTTTCCTTATACTTTGTTATATTATTATAATTTATAAGCCGTCAATTCACTTACTCTTACAGTTTTCATTGATTTTCCAACCTTATAATACAATGATAATAACACAATTTATCGTTTCACACACGGGTTACAAGGCTGAAAAATAATAAAAAGATTAACTTCAAGTTCCATATCTTATCACAATGTACGTTTTTTGGAAAAACGACACATTTTCTTGTTTATTTCTTATTTTTTGAAATAGTATAATAATTAGAGGGTTGTAATTTGTGAAGAAATGAAACGATAAAAAAGATGCCTATGTTACTAGGCACCTTTTCATTCTTACACTGGTTCGATTTCTGTTTTTTGTGTTTCGAATGTTACGCCAACGATGTGAACATTCACTTCTTTTGGCTCAAGTCCTGTCATTGTAAAGAGTGCTTGGCGAATATTGTCTTGAATCTTTTGTGCAACAACTGGAATTGCTACACCAAAATACATTACAACATAAAGGTCAACGATAATATCTTCGTTTGCTAATTCAACCTTTACACCTTTACCATGATTTTTCTTACCTAACTTCTCAACAACATCTGTAGCAAAATTACCGCGCATTGCCGCTACACCTTCTACTTCAGCAGCTGCAATACCTGCAATTACTTCAATTACTTCTGGTGCAATTTCTACTTTACCAAGAGTTGTATCTTGACCCATATCTAACATATGTTCAGCCATGAAAAAAACCTCCTTTAATGTATCACTGCGTCACAAGTTCATGCTCTTCCAAAAATTTCGTATTAAACTCACCTTTTACAAAATCAGGATGATCTAGCAATTGCAAATGGAACGGGATTGTTGTATGTACGCCTTCAATGACAAATTCACTAAGTGCGCGCTTCATTTTTGCAATTGCCTCTTCACGTGTTTTTCCGTGAACAATTAATTTAGCAACCATCGAATCATAGAAAGGTGGGATTGAATATCCCGGATATACAGCTGAATCGACGCGAATACCAAATCCTCCTGGTGGTAAGTACATTTCTACTTTACCTGGGGATGGCATAAATTTTTTGGCAGGGTTTTCCGCATTAATTCGACATTCAATTGCCCAACCATTAAATTGTACTTCTTCTTGCTGTAACGATAACTTTTCTCCTGAAGCAACAAGAATTTGCTCTTTAATTAAGTCCATTCCCGTTACCATTTCAGTAACCGGATGCTCAACCTGAATTCTCGTATTCATCTCCATGAAATAAAAGGTTTTCGTTTTATATTCATAAATAAACTCAACCGTACCAGCACCTGTATAATCAACCGCTACCGCCGCTTTAACTGCCGCTTCACCCATCTGCTTGCGAATATCTTCATCAAGTGCAGGTGATGGACTTTCTTCTAATAGTTTTTGCAAACGGCGCTGAATTGTACAATCACGCTCTCCTAAATGAATGGCATTTCCGTGTGTATCTGCCATTATTTGAATCTCAACATGGCGGAAATCTTCAACGTACTTTTCTAAGTATACACCAGGGTTCCCAAAAGCGGTACTAGCTTCTTGCTGTGTAATTTGAATTCCTTTTACAAGCTCTTCTTCATGGCGTGCAACACGAATACCTTTTCCACCGCCACCTGCAGTCGCTTTAATAATAACTGGATATCCAATTTGATCAGCAAGCTCGATCGCTTCTTCGGTATTTTTAATAATCCCTTGTGAACCTGGTACAATCGGAACCCCTGCTTCTTTCATTGTATCACGAGCAACGTCTTTTGTGCCCATCTTTGAAATAGCTTCTGGACTTGGACCGATAAAAATCAAGTTACATTCACGGCATAACTCTGCGAAATCTGCATTCTCTGCTAAAAATCCGTATCCCGGATGAATAGCATCGCAGCCTGTTAACTTCGCAACGCTAATAATGTTTGTCAAATTTAAATAGCTTTCTTTCGAAATCGTTGGTCCTACACAATACGCCTCGTCTGCAATCTGTACGTGAAGTGACTCTTTATCTGCTTCTGAATAAATTGCAACTGTTTCAATATCCATTTCTTTACAAGCACGAATAATTCGTACAGCAATTTCCCCACGATTGGCTATTAATACTTTTTTTATCATCACAAAGACTCCCTTATTACGCTTTTACAAGAAATAGCGGTTGTCCATACTCAACAAGCTGTCCGTTATTAACAAGAATTTCAACAATTTCGCCCTCTACATCAGCATCAATTTCGTTAAATAACTTCATAGCCTCGACAATACATACGATAGAATCTTTCGATACTCTATCCCCAACACTTACATATGGAGGTGTATCAGGCGAAGAAGAAGAATAGAATGTACCTACCATCGGTGATGTGATTTTATGTAGGTTTTCATTTTGAACAGCCTTCTTCTCTTCTTGTTTTGGCGCTTCTGCTTGTGCTGCTGCTACTTTCGTTTCAACTTCAACAGGCGCTACTGGTTGCATAGCTTGTTTTGCTGCAGGTGCTTGCACAGCAACAACTTCATTACCACGCTTTTTCATTTTGATTGTTGTACCGTCTTTTTTGTATTCAAATTCATCAATATTAGAGCTATCAATTAATTTAATTAATTCGCGAACTTCTTGAATTTTAAACATGTAAAATCCACTCCCATACTCTTGTTTGTCCCGTTTTTACAGATTCTCGTCACGAAAACTAGATTGACTGTAAAAATACGATGTATTCTATTAGAAAATATATTTCATTAACTAATAGAAATATTTACTATTTCCATCTTACGATAAATTTTTTAAACATTCCAATTTATATTTCTTTATAATAAATCGAAACTCCTGTAAAAATATTATTCCAATAAAAATTTAATACCTAGTAATAATACCAGGTTTCACACGAAATTGGCAAGACCACTTCTTAAAAAACATTCACTACTTTTTCAAAACGTTACACAGCAAACATGCCATCCCCTCTCCACTCTTCACCACATCTATAGTCAACAACATATTTTTACCAAATATTATTTTTTTGTTTACACGCCATTCATCATTCCTTCATATAAGAATAGTATGTTCAAAGTGTAGAAAATATATTGTGTCGAGGTGTGGAAATATGATATGGCTCATTCTCTTTTTACCTGCCGTAATCGTTTGGGCATGCGTTCTTTGCATCCACGTCAAATCCGGAAAAAGTAATCATCAGTACCATGAACCATTAATCTTTTACTCACAACGTGTTTCTCCATTCCGAGTTGAACATAGTAAAAATAATTACAAAGACGAAATAGAAAAAAGCTATCGAAAATGATAGCTTTTTTCTATACACACGTTTACTTACATACTCTATTTTACTATTTGCATACCCTTTGCTTAGTAAAAGATAATAATCCGTAGGGAAATCCCTACGGATTAAGGTTTCACTTATTTCGCTGGTGGATCAAATTTCACACCTACATCTTTTGATCCGCCTTCACTTCTTACAAGTTGAATAATTTTATTTGCTTCTTTCTGTGAATGTTTTGCCGCTTTAACCGTTACTCTAATATCAGTACCATCAGCTCTTACAAGAGCATCTGGATATCCTCCTTGAGATTTAATTACTGTCTCAAGTAATTCTTGCTTCGTTTCCATTGTCGTAATGGCATCAAAATTTTCTTTCGCTTTATTCTTTTCTGTTGCTGAAGCTTTTGTTGAACTCATCACTTCTTGTAATTTTGCTTTTTGTTCACTACGCTGATCTTCCATTTGCATACGTAAAGCTGTGAAATTCTCATCACTTGATTGAACTGATACATTGCCCTCTTTTTTACTTGTTTCTTTTTTTGCATTTTCTTTTTTGTCTGTTTCTTTATTTATTGTTTCTTTGCTTGTATTTTCTTTTTTCGGAGTTTCTTTAGGCGCTTCGTTTGTTACTGCTTTATCAGTACCTTGTTTTTCTTGTCCAATCTTTTCACCTGTTGCTGGCGATGCTGTATTCATTTTGTCAGGAGTTGTCACGTAATACACAGATAGTACAACAACTAAACTTAACATCGTTAATAACCAAACTGTTTGTTTTTTTAACACTTTATTTCCTCCCTATCAATTTTTCGGTGAAACTGAAACGCGATGGGCCGGTACATCTAGCAGCCTTATCACAGCTTCTTTTACCATTGCTTTAACTTGTATATTATCCACTCCCTTTGCTACGACAAGAACACCACGTACTTTCGGCTTCTCTGTTCGTAAAACAACAGGAGTTTCTTTATCCCCTTCACGTATAATGACAGTCTTTTCATCAAGAGACTCGTCCTCTACTTCTCTCTTACCGCCTGTTTTATCTGTTTCACCTGTTGTTTGTGAGCGTTTCACTGTATTTTTTTCTAAAATTTTTTCTTCAGATGAATCTAAATTCACTTTAATCGTTACGTCTTTTACTCCTGCTATTTCTTCTAAAGCAGTTTTTAATTCTTGTTCATACGCTTTTTCATATTTTTCTACATTTGACATACTATCATTACTTTTTTGTCCGAAAGTTGGTACGTCTTTTTCTTGGTTTTGAGTTTTTTGTTCTTTAAATACAGGTACTTCTTCTTTTTTACTTGAAAAGAGACTACTAGAAAACATAAGCAAAATTCCAAGTATGAGTAGGACAAGTAAAAACTTAGGTGTTACCTTTTTACCCTTCTCGTTGCTTTCTTTTTGATCCCCATTCAATAAGTTTCGAAAAAATGAGAACTTCGAATTTTTATCTTTATTGTCCATTTACTCTACCTGTCCTCCCTTCCATTTGAACTTGGATTTGTTTACCCTCTAGTTGCCACCTGCTTGAAAAGAAATCTTTCATTTCTCCATTCGTTTCTTCCACTTTTTTTGGAGGCTCTTTCGTGTTAATTTCAATTGGCTTTACTGTTTCGATTGCATCATTTTTACTACGTTCTTTTTCTTTCAACGTCACAACAACAGATTGAATATCTTTCGCTGACTTTACTTCTTCTATATTTTCTGCTGCGACTATTTGTATTTCAGAGACAGCCATACCATACTTTTTCTCAAACTCTTTTCCTACTTCTTTTTTCATTTTGGTAGCCATCTCTTCTAAACTATATGCACGTGTTAGAGCTTGTATTTCTTTTTTCTTCGAATCTATTGAATTTTTTACAGATCCTTCTGCTACGTACTTTTCTTCATTAAAATTTGCAATTACTTCATTTACATCTGTCTGCAATAGTTTAAAAAGGGGGGTTAAAATTAATACGACTAACAAAAGACTTACAACAAATTTAACGTATTTTTGCAAATTCGAATTTGGAAGAATAAGATGAAGCATTGTCGCTAAGAGCAAAAAAACGATAATATTTCTGATCCACTCTGTAACAAATTGCATACTCTTCACCTCCTACCGCATCATAAGTGTAATATTCCCCGCAGCAATAATAATTGTAATACTTAAAAAGAACATAAATGATACGATAGCTAAGCAAGCAAATACGTAAATGATGCTTCTTCCAATAATGTCTAAACATTGAATAATTGCTCCGCCGCCAACCGGTTGTAATACTGCTGCTGCGAATTTATAAATAAATGCAATACAGAAAATTTGAATCGCAGGAAAAGCAACAATTAAGCATAAAATGACGAGCCCAATAATTCCGACTGTGTTTTTCAATAATCCTGATGCGCTAATAACAGTATCTGCCGCTTCCGTAAACATCCTTCCAACTACTGGAATGAAGTTTCCTGTTACAAATTTAGCAGTTTTCACAGCTATGCCATCAGCAACGGCTGTCGCTGTTCCTTGTACAGATAATACCCCTAAAAAAATCGTTAAGAAGATACCGATAATCCCAACGCTAACGTTTTGCAGAAGCTTGGACAATTTTGTAACTTTATATTGATCACTCATTGTACTTACAATACTTAATATCGTTGCCAGTAATAAAAGCGGTAGAACGATATAATTCATAAGAAGCCCGCTTGTATTCATTAAGAAAATGATAATCGGATGAAAGAAAGATACAGATACAACCCCGCCACCAGTCGCTATAAGCGCCAATAAAATTGGCAATAGCGCTAATATGAAATCTACCATTGTTTGTATCGTTTCTCTTGCATATGTCATAACGACATAAAAACTATTTAAAGCAAAAATAATAAGTACCATATATACAACAGCATCAGCAATTTTACTTACACTACTTTTTGAAAAAGCGGATTGCAGTGATTGCAACAATGCACTAAAGATTGTGAGCATAATGAGTGTGCCAAGCAGTTTTCCATTAGCTGCAAGCTCATGAAATAAATATTTTAATAACCCTATCATCCACTCTTTTAGAGAGAATTCTTTTTCTCCCTTTACAAACTCCATAAAACTCCCTTTTTGACTCTCTGGCAAATAGCCACCATATTTTGTAACAAGCCCGTCCCAAAATTGCTTCACATCTTCAATTCCGAGCTTATCCAATTGTTGATCAACGACGTTTGTTTCTACAGGAGAAGCTTGTACAACAACCGGTAAAGAAAAGAAAAGGAAGCAAGCAAATAGCAGCTTAGCTCCAAACCTCCTCAACATTCACTCCCCCTTATCCCGTCGGTAAAAATCCGAGAATAGTTTCAATTACAACCGTCAAAATAGGAATTGCCATAACGAGAATTAAGATTTTCCCAGCAAGTTCAATTTTCGAAGCGATGGCACCTTGACCAGCATCTTTTGTAATTTGAGCTCCAAACTCGGCAATATAAGCAATTCCAATAATTTTTAGTAACGTTTCCACGTAGACGTTGCTAACTTTCGCTTCACTCGCTACTCTCTCAATCATTTGTAAAATAGAATGAATTTGATCGATTAAAATAAGAAACATCACGCTACCTACGAACACAATAAATAAAGATGTAATACTAGATTTATGCTGGTTCAAAACAGCAGCTAAAAACGTAGCAACGAGGCCTAATCCGACAATTTGTATAATTTCGATTCGAACCGCCTCCTTTACTGGAAGAGAAAGACACTTTTAATCTTGTCGAATAGCGTATTAATTAAAAATGCAACATGAAATAAAATGACGACAAAACCGACAAGGATAACCCAATTTGCAATATCCTCACGCTTCAATTCTTTTAGTACAGTATGAATGAAAGCTAAAACAATGCCGATTCCGGCGATTTGAAATATTAATCCAACATCAATGGACATCGCCTTTCTCCCCCCTATAGCAGTAAAATTACAATAAGTAGCCCTGCTAGTACCCCTAAGCTCTTAATCATTTTTTCGTATTGCAGTTGTAAAGCTTTCGCTTCCTCTTCTTCTCTCTCCAAATGTGTAATACATAAGCGAATATGTTTTTGTTGTGATTCACGATCATGTTGCCCGAGCGTTTCACCAAATTGCTGCAGTATTTCATACTCGGTTTGTTGAAAAGCCGTCAACTTCCAATTCTCTTTCAAACTATCTATCCAAGCTTCCCTTACTGTTTGTTCTCCACTTTCTAGTTTTTTAGCGAAACTTTGAAATATCCAATTTAATGGCTTTGGCATTTGTTTAACTAATCGCTCGGCAGCCTCAGATAAAGGTGTGTGTCCATACATAATTTCTGCCTCTAATGATTGAAGTGCTGATTTTAATAACCTAAGTTGCCTCGGTCTCTCACTGTATCTTTTAGCATACGAAAACCCGAAAAAGGTGCTGACCGCAACGATTAACACTGCACCAAATATTTTCACCATACGCCCTCAGCCTTTCTATTTGATAACACTGGTTTTCCATATTTATCTTTCACCTGCATAACCGTTCCTGGACCCCTCGCTTTTGACAACTCCACAAACCTATCAAATATACCAAGCTCTAGCACTGCCTTGAGCGATGGACGTCTCACAACATCCTCATAGGAAAATCCGTGTGCGCTTATAAAAAGCTGGACACCTGCATGCACTGCCTCCATAATTGCTTCACTATCTTCTTTACGGCCAATTTCATCTACGATCAAAATATCAGGACTCATAGAACGAATCATCATCATCATTCCTTCTGCCTTTGGACATGCGTCTAACACATCGACTCGGGTACCAAAATCATATTGCGGGATCCCTTTCACACAACCAGCAATTTCTGACCGTTCATCAACGATCCCCACTTTACAGGAAGGAATTTCCGAAGCACTTACCCCTTGACTCATGCAACGTGCTACATCTCTTAAAAGTGTCGTTTTACCCGTTTGGGGAGGGCCAATTACCATCGTGTTTAACCACCTTTTTTCATACAAATATGGCAAAAGCGGTTCAGCAATCCCTATTTTTTGACGAGCAATACGAATATTAAAGGAAGAGACATCACGAATCATTTTCACTGCGCTTTTTTCTGTAATAACTTTTCCTGCTAACCCGATTCTATGCCCCCCGCGAAGCGTCACATACCCACGTTTTAATTCCTCTTCCATCGTATAAATTGAGAATTGACTTAACTTATTCAATAAGTAAATAGCATCCTCTGCAGTAGTGATATAGTCATAAAAAAACACCTTTCCGTGTGCAATACACTCTAGCGGCCTTCCAATTCGAACACGAATTTCCTCTAAAGCATCGTATTGCTTACATTCTTCAATTAAGTACTTCATCGTTTTTGGTAAAACTTCTAATACCTCTTTCATCGGCTTCTCCCCACTATACTCGACTTACTATTTCAGTAATGCGATAAAAATACAGCAAATTCCAAGCGCTAGAAAAAAGAGCTTCAAGAAAGAAATTTCACTTGCTACACTCGCTATCCCAATTGTCATTGTTAAAATTAATACGGTAGGTCCAACAAACGCCAACATACCATTTATAAACAACGCTTTCTTCGCATCATTCACATAAAGCATAAGCAAAGCAGCAAATATCTCCGCACTACCTGAAAATAATCGAAGTGCCCCCATAACAAGCACGGATGTTTCCATTGCCGCTAGCCACTGTTTCATTCTTCCACCTTCTCCCGTAACAGTTACTAACTTCGTATTCTAAAAAAGAATATATTTGTACAACCATATGCAGAGGTTGTCTATTTCAGAAGTAAAATCATAATTTTTCTCTAAATTCCGAATTACAATCTGAATATTCATATTATTTCATGGTATATTATGGTATATTTAGTTTAAAAGAGGTTTAAACCATGCAGCACGTCACTTTATTACCACTAGATTTATGCTATACAAATGTGATTTTCGAGCTATCAAGTGATCCACATATAAAAAATGCATTGGAGATAACGGTAGAAAACATCGAAGACACGAAAACATTTCTTCTTTTCGCAATAGACGAAGAGCGTCAAAAGAAATCCTTATCGAGAATGATTGTGAATGAAGAAAATGAAATAATTGGCCTCACCACACTTAAACATATTAATAATGAGAAAAAGCAATCTCACATTGGTAGTTGGCTCGGCTATCCGTACTGGGGAAAAGGCTATAACGAGGCTGCTAAAAAAGAAATCTTTAAAATCGCCTTTTTAGACTTACAACTTTCCTACGTATTTGCTGGTGCTAAAACGAATAATATCCGCTCTTTAAAAGCACAAGAAAAACTACCTTATATTTCATTGCATGTGGAAAACAAGTTTCCAGACGAACACGCTGCACTAGAGAAAGAAGTAAAGTCACCTTGCTCTCTGCATGTCGTGTCACGTGAAAATTTTTTAAACTGGTTGAAATTACAGAATGAGGGGGAAAAATATGAAGGCATTGAAAGTTAGTTTAACCGTTGTAGTAGAATTAGCTCTTATTTATCTTTTTTCATTATTGGTCGGTTGGTCATTTATAGAGACCTTTTTCCTTGGTAGTTTAGCAATATTTGCAATTATGTGGTTAATTATTATGAGTAACCATAGAAATAACATTACAGATCACGCAATAAGTAAAACATTAACTGGCGTTGAGACTGGCGAAATAAAACCATTTCAAATTGTTTTGACTCCATCTATTATGGGTACTCTTTCACTTGTTTTAGTCAGTTTTATAATAACAGCTATTTACTATCTACCCTATTTCCTATAAAAAAAGCACTCGTGAATTATCACGAGTGCTTTTCTACTATGCACGAGAAACGTATTTACCTTCACCAGTGTTGATGATAAGCATTTCGCCTTCGTTAATGAAGATTGGTACTTGTACAACAAGACCAGTTTCTAATGTAGCTGGTTTTGTTACGTTAGAAGCAGTATCACCTTTAATACCAGGCTCTGTTTCTGTAACTTGTAATTCAACTGTGTTTGGAAGTTCAACACCAAGTACTTCGCCTTGGTAAGTCATGATTGCTACTTCCATGTTTTCTTTTAGGAATTTAAGCTCGCGCTCGATTTGTTTTTCACCAAGTTCGATTTGCTCATAAGTTCCGTTATCCATAAATACGTGAGCCTCACCGCTTGCGTATAAGTATTGCATACGACGGTTTTCGATGTGTGCTTTTTCTACTTTCTCACCTGCACGGAATGTTTTCTCTTGAACAGAACCTGTGCGAAGATTACGTAGTTTAGAACGAACGAATGCAGCACCTTTACCTGGCTTTACGTGTTGGAAATCAAGTACTTGCCAAAGGGCATTGTCCACTGAAATTGTTAAACCTGTACGAAAATCGTTTACTGAAATCATGTAAAAAAATCCTCCTGTGTATTACAAAATAATAAGTTCTTTTGGTGATTTCGTAATTACTTCATTACCTTCACTTGTCACAATGATATCATCTTCAATACGTACGCCGCCAATACCTGGAATATAAATACCTGGTTCTACTGTTACAGCCATACCTGGTTCAAGTACTGTATGAGAACGGAACGCTAAACCTGGTGCTTCATGGATTTCAAGACCTATTCCATGACCAGTAGAGTGTCCAAAGTATTCACCATATCCTTTTTCCGTTATGTAGTCACGCGTTAGCGCATCAGCCTCGCGACCTGTTAAACCAGCTTTAATACCGTTCACACCACGTAGTTGTGCTTCTAAAACGATATTATAAATTTCTTTTAATTTATCAGATGGTTCACCGACTGCAATCGTACGAGTAATATCAGAGCAATATCCTTTGTAATAAGCGCCGAAGTCTAATGTAACGAAATCTCCTGTTTCTATCACTTTTTCAGATGCCACGCCGTGCGGTAATGCCGAACGAAGACCTGAAGCAACGATAATATCAAACGAAGAAGATGTTGCTCCTTGTTTTCTCATGAAAAATTCAAGTTCATTTGACACTTCAATTTCAGATACTCCCGGGCGAATGAATGATAGAATATGCTCAAAGGCAGCATCTGCAATCTGTGCAGCTTCCTTTAATATCTTAATCTCTGAATCAGTCTTTATCAAGCGTAACTTTTCTACAAGTCCAGAAGTCGGGATAAATTCAGCATCAATCGCTTCCTTATGCACTGAATAAGAACTATATGTAAGAGTATCTTGCTCAAAACCAAGCTTTTGAATTCCAAGCTCTTTCACTTGCTTTGCCACTTCATCAATGATCAACCCTGCGTGCTGTACAACCTCATATCCAACCGCTTGTTTACTTGCCTGCTCGACGTAACGGAAATCTGTAATAAATTGAGCACGATCTTTTGAAATAAGAACAACGCCTGCTGTTCCTGTGAAGTTAGCCATATATCTACGACTATGTTCATTTGTTAACAAAATACCGTCAATACCAGCCTCATCAAATGCACTTCGTAATCTTTCAATTTTCTCCATTACTTTATGCCTCCCTCAATTTCTCCATTAATGCAAATAACGCTAACTTATAGCCATAAAAACCAAATCCTACAATTTGACCTGCACAAACAGCTGCCGTCACAGATTCATGACGGAACGATTCACGCTGATGAATGTTAGAAATATGTACTTCAATAACAGGAATCGAAATGCTCGCAATGGCATCACGAATCGCATAGCTATAATGCGTAAATGCTCCCGGATTTAAAATGATCCCTTCATATATATCTTCCGCTTCATGAATAATGTCGATAATGGCACCTTCATGATTCGATTGGAAACATTCTAACTCCACTCCCATTGTTTCTGCTTCTTGCTTCATATCTGCTTCAAGTGTCGTTAGCGTGCCCTTTCCATATACATTTACCTCACGAACACCGAGGCGATTTAGGTTAGGACCGTTTACGAGGAGTAACTTTTTCATATTCTTAAAACTCCTTAATATTAAATATCTATACAATATTTTAACATAGGAGTTACTTATTTGAATAGTTCGTCTTCTCTTACCCTTCTTGTTCTGCTTTATTGCTATTTACTGCGTAAGAAACAGAATATGCTATAAACACACCATACAATATAAAAATACATATTGTCGTCACAATTGTCTCTTTTGGTAAATGGAGCGCACTTTTAATAACAGGAGCCATTAAACCCATCCCCAAAAACAGTAGTGCCCACCAAAATAGCCCATAAATAATTCCCGCTATAATCCCTTCAAACTTTGCAAAAAATGCTTTATACAAAAAGGCAATCAAAATTGAAAGAAGTCCCATACACACTATTCCGAACACATTGCCCCATACACCCTCTTTCCAACTTCCAAACGCAAATGGTAAAAGGAAATAATTCGGGCCCGCCTCCGTGAATGAAAATATATGAAGGAAATACCATACCCCGCCCCAAAAGATTCCACCAAACAAACCAATCTGCACAAAATTCCTTGTTCCTAATTGTTCTTGACTCACATCGACACCTCCGCTCAATAGTATGCCCGAAACTATTTTGAAGCATGTTTAAATCCTGCGAAATTTGTCTATAAAAAGAATAAGAAATGTCCGACTCTCATAACATTTTCCCTTGTCATCTACTTGTATTTGCCGATAAAATAAAGGAAACTCGGTGATTGTCTTATTTCAAAACGACAGAACCCAGTATGACAATTGCCTCTTTTTCTACATAAGAGAGAAACAAATACAGGTTGGTGTTAACATGGCAGAAGAGTCAAAACAAATATATGGCGGGCAAGCGGTCATAGAAGGAGTTATGTTTGGCGGTAGAGAATATACTGTTACAGCGGTTCGTCGTAAAGATAAATCGATTGAATTTTATCGATTACCACGCGTTCGTAATAAAGTACTATCTACCCTAAAAAAAATTCCATTTTTACGAGGGATTGCCGCTATTGTGGATGCAAGTGCGAATGGAGCAAAGCATTTAAACTTCGCTTCAGAACGATTTGACGTCCACCCAGAAGATGATGAACAAATTGCAAATAAAAAAGAAGAACAATCAAAATTAACGATGGTATTAGGAGTTGCAGCTGTTGGCGTTTTATCTTTTATATTCGGTAAAGTCATTTTCACAGCAGTTCCTGCACTATTAGCTGAATTAACAAGACCGATTTTCCCGTCTCATACTGGGCAAATCATTGTCGAAAGTGTCATTAAGCTCATGCTATTATTGAGCTATATATACTTTATTTCTTTAACCCCACTTATTAAGCGGGTATTTCAGTATCACGGTGCAGAGCATAAGGTAATCAATGCTTACGAGAATAACCTTCCTCTGACTGTAGAAAACGTTCAAAAGCAAACTCGTCTCCATTATAGATGTGGCAGTAGCTTTATTATATTTACAGTCATTATTGGAATGTTCGTTTATTTCCTAGTCCCTACAGATCCTCTTTGGGCACGAGTTATAAACCGAATTTTATTAATTCCAGTTGTACTTGGTATTTCTTTTGAAGTATTACAATTTACAAATCGATTACGAGATATTCCTGTATTACGCGTACTTGGATATCCTGGATTATGGCTACAACTATTAACAACGAAAGAACCAACAGATGATCAAGTGGAAGTAGCAATTGCATCGTTTGAAGAATTATTACGTTTAGAGAACAAACAATAATTATTTAAAAATGGTGTTCAACTCCTTTCCTCATCGTTAATATACTAATTTTAATATACGTTTTTAGGAGGTGTCCCTTATGAACGGTCGTTCGTTTACTTTCGCTATATTTGTGCTTATTATCGGATTGGCAATATTCGGCCTTGTTTCATCTGTTATTACAAATCCCATGGGTGTATTAAGAAATATCGGGTACATGTTACTTGTTGTTGGTATCTTTTACTTGCTATACAAGATGTTTACAAATTCCAGTGGTTCTGCAAATTCACAAAGCTCATATAAGCGTGCGGCAAAACAATCGAACCGCAAACATGGGAAACAAAATGTAGCACCCCTAGGCAATTCTTTCTTTAAGTCAAATACTTCTAATGACAAAAGTAAAAAAGGGAATTCTTCCACTTTGAAACGAAAAAGAAAACAGTCTCATTTAACTGTCATTGAAGGCAAAAAAAGCAAAAAGAAAGACCGTGCTTCCTTTTAGGAAATACGGTCTTTTTTTATACTTTGAAGCACTTCTTTTAAACTTTTCTCTCTCATACTTTCAATTCGAAGATGATGATTTTCAAATGGTAAATTCCGTGTCACATCATTAGGTACCACAACGCACGTTAATCCCGCTGCAACTGCTGCTCTCAATCCATTTAATGAATCTTCAAATACAACAGCTTCAGACGGCTTAATTCCTAATTCTTCTATTGCAACTCGATAAAGAGCTGGATCTGGTTTTACCTTCTCAACATCTTCTCTCGTTTTAATTACTTCAAAATATTCTCGAATTTGTAGCTCTTCTAAAAAATGAATAACCCATTCTCTAGAAGAACTAGAAGCTAGTGCGATTTTTAATCCCATTTCTTTCGCTTCTTCTAAATATTCTTTTACCCCGTCACGAGCTTCTGGTATTCTCATTTTCTCTTTATGTAAAGTTGCCACTTTTTCTTTTAATGCACTTTTGTTAAACTTCTCTTTTAATTGATCATTTAAATATGTATAAAGTACCTCATCTGTTGTTCCAATGCATTTCGCAAATTCCTCTAAAGGTAGTTCCCCGCCGTATTCACGAACAGCATCTCTGAAAGAGTGAAACCATATCGTTTCTGTGTCCACAATTAATCCATCAAAATCAAAAATAATTGCTTTCATAATTCTCCCATCCTTTTCGAATTGAAATAAAAAAGGAAACGCCATACGTTCCCCTTAATTACTTTTCTCTTCATTTGCTCTTTGAACACCACGAAGTGTTTCCACTCGGACTGCATCTTGTTCAAAGTATTCCACTAAATCACCAATGCGATCAATTGCTTCCCAACTTAAATGATGTTCAATTCCTTCTACATCATTGTAAATTTTACTTTCATCCACACCGATAATACGCATAAATTGCTCTAGCAAGTCATGACGATATACGAGACGTTCTCCGATTTTTTTACCTTTTGTTGTTAATACAAGCCCTCTATATTTTTCATAAATTAGATATTCATCTTTGTCTAATTTTTGCACCATTTTTGTTACAGAGGATGGATGTACACTAAGCGCTTCAGCAATATCAGATACGCGGGCGTAACCCTTTTCATCAATCAACAAATAAATTTGTTCAATATAATCTTCCATACTAGGGGTAGGCATCGGTTTCCTCCATCCAAGTTCATTTTGCTTATTCCGTACGAAGCAATCAATAAAATGATACACCAGAAAGAATAACGTGACAAGTTGAAAACGAGCCTAAATATATAAAACAAAAAAGAATCTGTATTTGCATGCAGACCCCCCTTAAGTAAAATATTGTATTTCTGCATTAGGAAAAAACTCATTTATATAACCTCTTATCGTTTCTTCCAATACTGCTGCATCATCCTTTTTATATACATATTTTCCGATGGTTTTGGAAAACGATGCTGAATCAATTCAAACGTTAAATTTGGTATCGTCATATCTTTGTCACTCAAATAGTTTACGGTTCCTTCTTCCCATTCTTCATGCATTTAAATTGGCGCAACTATAAAACCAAGTGGATATTCAAGTGCCTTTCGTTCAAAGTAAACGAGCTTTGGCATAAATGGTCTCATATGCTTTTCGCCCTCTCGTTAGTATGGGGGACATTAAAGTTTTCCACCCCAGTAACTTGCGTTGCAAGTTACTGAATGTTATAATTTGGATACCAGCTACCTTGCAAAGCAAGTTACCTGAATAAAAGGTGGTGAAATCATGCACAGCCAAATGTTAAAAGGCGTGCTCGAAGGGTGCATCCTATACATCATTTCACAAGAAGAAGTGTACGGATATGAACTGAGTACAAAATTAAATAAACACGGATTTACATTTGTAAGCGAAGGAAGCATATATCCATTATTGTTACGTATGCAAAAAGAAAAATTGATTGAAGGAACATTAAAAGCTTCCTCACTCGGTCCAAAGCGAAAATATTATCACGTAACCGATAAAGGGCTAGAACAACTTGAAGAATTTAAAAAAAGCTGGGGAATGGTTTCTACTACGGTAAATAACTTATTACAGGGGGAGTGATAGGGATGAATGCACAAGACATGATTGAATTGAATAATAAAAAACGTGAGCTTCTAACTTCCGAAAACGAAATTGCTTATGGTGATATGTTAGTATATCTTCGGTTATCTAATGTACCCGAACATCAAGTGGAAGAACTTTTGTTAGAAATATTAGACCACCTTATCGAAGCACAAGCTGAAAATAAAAATGCTTATGACATTTTCGGAAATGATTTACAATCTTACTGCGATGAACTTATAGCTGCTTTACCCGCCCAAACAAAACTAGAAAAAACTTCTTTAATTGGCTTTGTTATTAGTTTACTCCTTGCTATACAATTTGGAATGGATACCCTTGCTTCTCTTTTCATTTTCCTGTTTGAAAAAGATACCGATATAATAAGTCCACCTTTTAGCATCCCTGGAACTACTTTGTCTATTTCATTAATTGTACTAGGAATACTGCTTATTTTATATTTATTAAAGCGTTATTCTTTTAATAAAAAGATAAATTGGAAAAAACGAATTCTATTCGGGTTCGCTTTTGCTACTCCATTTTGTTCAGCTATATTCGTAAATATTTATTTCAGAAAACAACCTTATTTCATTTACCATCTAACTTTTTGGCAAAACGCCTTAATCGCAATCTTATTTTTTATTTTATATAAACTACTATACAAAAAATCAAATTTTTAACAGCCCTTCAAAAGGCTGTTTTTTCTTCTGTCTAATTTTACAAATTGAAAAATTTCATAAAGAAAATAAGAAAAATGCAAAATAATTAAAGTTAATTGTTGACGTGATGCTTTTATTATCGGTATCATAAATCTTCGTGAGCAATTATTTTTCGTTATACGATTTTTTTATTATTACTGAATTTTTGAGAGGAGAAATTAGATGTCAGTTAAGAAGAAAACGCAAGTACGCACCGGCAAAATGGTACGTGAACTAATGTTAGCAGACGAAGATGTAAATGCTTCGCTAATTATGGTATATAGTGAAAACGGTGTAAACGCAGAAATTAAAATCGAGGGCTTAACGCCGAAATGTAACGAAGAATTATTTTTGAGCGGAAACGTGGATTGGAACAAGAGTGTTATTTATAAAATTGTTGATTTCACTGGAAACGCTGAAGTTGGTAAAGTTACATTAACAGCGATGAACAAAAACAATGTTTCTCTAGAAATTGAACGCGTTATGTGGAGTAAAGAAAATAAAGAAGCTGCCGAGCAAGAAGAAACACAGGTAGAAGCAGCACCGAAAAAAGAAGTAGTTGTAGAAGCTCCAAAAGCAATTACGCGTGTGGAAACACCTGCTATGGCACCTAAGCCTACTCCGGTACCGACACCGAAGCCAGTAAGCGTAGAAGCAGCTGTAGAACTAGTTACTCCAGCGCCTGTGAAAAAAGCAGTCCCTACTCCAGTTACAAAGCAAGAGACAGCACCGGTTGCTCCTGCAAAACCGAAGCAGCCTGCTTTGACTGAAACAAATTCAAAACTACAAGAAAATTATGTTAAACTCGTGAAAAAGACAATTGAAGTTTGTCAAGATTACGAGCTTGGCATCGACATAGATGATTCTATTGAAAGCTTAAAAGAAGAACTACAAAGCCAAGGTATTAGCGTTACATTTGACAAAGAAATTATGGACGTTGTAAGTCGCCTTCGTTCTTTACAAGATAAAGGAATCAAAGTAGAAAAAGTACTTAATTTACTATAAAAAAATAAGAGGTGGCTATCGCCACCTCTTATTTTTTATAATTCCACTCATTACTTTCATACTTTTCTTTCGCTAACGTTTGAACTTCATGTAACTGTTCTTCTGTTAATTCATATGGAACAAGTTCTACATCCAATCCTTTTTCAAAGCCAACTTCAAACGCTTTAATTAACTGTTCTATCGTAAATGTACGGTCTGTTAATTCATTAATTGCTACTGCTTTAGAAGAGAACATACTCTTCATACGTTCCTTCACACGTTCATTTGGGAATAAAAATAGATCATATAGTTCATCTAAATCAATTTCTAATGGAATCGATCCATGCTGTAAAATAACACCTTTTTGACGTGTTTGAGCACTACCAGCAATTTTTCGTCCTTCCACTACAATTTCATACCAAGATGGTGCATCAAAACATACGCCTGAACGTGGATTTTTTAAATTTTCACGATCTGCTTCTGTTTTTGGAACTGCATAATAGGCTTCTAACCCTAATGCCTTAAAACCATCTAATAAACCTTGCGAAATAACACGATACGCTTCTGTAACTGTTTTCGGCATGTTCGGATGATCTTCAGACACAATAACACTATACGTTAACTCTTTGTCATGTAGTACACCCCTGCCGCCTGTTTGACGACGAACGAATCCATATTTCTTTTCGTTAACTACATCCATATTAATATCTTTTTCAACACGTTGAAAATATCCAACTGTTAATGTTGGTACTTCCCATTCATAAAAACGAATTGTTGGTGGCATTTTCTTGTCACTTTGCCAATTTAATAAACATTCATCTAACGCCATATTAAATGCCGGTGAACATTGACCAGAGTTAATATAACACCATTTTTCTTTTCCCATCCTGCACCTCATATAACCAATTATTTTTCACATTCTCTAGTCTACCAAATTCGACAAAATTTGTGAAAGAATACGAAATTTCTTCTTATATGCAAATGAATCTGTTGCATAAATACATAAGGGCATTATAATATTGAAAGTAGGATAAGAAAAAAGGGAGCGATAGAATCGTGTCAACAACTTGGATTATTTTATTAGCCGTAATCGTAGCATTTATCGGCTACACTGTATGGATGTACTTCTATCAGAAAAAATTAATTAAAACTCTTACAGAAGAAGAATTTCGCGCTGGCTACCGTAAAGCACAGCTTATCGATATTCGTGAAGCAGACGAATATAACGCAGGGCATATTTTAGGTGCACGTAACATTCCGTTATCACAAATTCGCCTTCGCCATAAAGAACTTCGTCAAGATCAACCTGTTTACTTATATTGCCAAAGCGGATTCCGTACAGGTCGTGCAGCGCAATACTTAAAAAAACAAGGCTACAAAGATTTCTACCAATTACAAGGTGGATTTAAATCTTGGACAGGCAAAATTAAAAAGAAATAATAACATACAAAAAACTAGCTGAATAAATCAGCTAGTTTTTTCATTTCATCTTATTCGCAATGTATAATAAATTCTGCTTGATTACCTTTTCATCGTTCTCTTCTACATTCCGATACAGCAGTTGATATTCAATTCCTTTCTCTTTCCATATAAGCGTAGCAAATTCGTCACCACGTTCATAATCATCTTTATTTTTAAAATAAGCAGACGTTCCATTATTCAGTTTCATTTGTTCTTGAAATCGCTTCTCTTCCACAAGATCCGGAAAACTATAAGGAAAGTTCGCGACATTTAACTCAATATACTCATTTCTACCTGACTCCTTCTGTTTATATTTAATCGTTAAGACAGTGTTCTTTTTCCCAAGCGTTCTTACTTCCCCCTTCACATCACTTGTAATGTCGTACGGTAAAAACGTTGGAACTTTAAACTTCACCGGAAAATATTTTGGAAGTTCCTTTAGCGGAATAGGATCCGTAACACGATCCATAGCTCCTCCTGTTGTTCCCACAAAGTGTTTTTCTTCTTGCATCGTTTGCTGAAACGAACACGAACTAAGCATGAAACTAGAAAACACGAAACAAATGATTCTTTTTTTCAATTTGTTTCCGCCCTTTCATACAGCTCTCTTAACGAACGAAGCGTTGATATTCTCTTCATATTCGCTTTGTCACCAAACTCCACCTTTGAAAACTTTCCACGTTATTCTCACACATTTTGACAACACTTTTTGCAAACAAAAAAGACCCCTATCATTCTTACGCCCAAGTGAAAAGGTTACGCGAATAAAAAGAAGTCTTATTAATACCATAGTTTGTGAAAAGCTTTTCAGGTCAAGATTTTTTCTTTCTTATTATTTTCCCTTTATAATAAGGGAAAGAGGTGATACATATGGCCAATATAAAACAAATTGCTAAAACTGCTGGTGTATCGATATCAACTGTTTCTCGTGTCCTGAATAATCACCCTTACGTAAAAGAAGAAAAGCGTAAGCGTGTTCTAGATGCTGTTGAAGAATTAAACTACGCAAAAAATATAAATGCTGTCCATTTAATAAGAGGGAAAACATATACAATTGGCGTTATGCTTCCTTTCATTAACCTCCCCTACTTCAGTACGATTATTGAAGGAATCGGAAACGAAGCGTTAGCTGCCGGATATCACATTAATTTATGTCAAACGAATTACGATAGCATTGAAGAAATTCGTGTTCTTGAAATGATGAAAATGAAACAATTTGATGGGATGATTATTTGCTCCCGAACGAGCTCTTGGGAACAAATCGAACCTTTTGCAAAATTTGCCCCTATTATTTCATGTGAAAAAATGAAGCATCCCCTCATTTCATCCATCTACGTAGATCATTATGAAGGTTTCCGTCTCGGTACTGCCTATTTACTAAGTAGAGGCCATGAAAAAATCGGAATTTGTTTAGCAAGAAAAACAAGTGTAAATTCCATGGAGCGCGAAAAAGCGTTCGCCGATACACTTCGTAACGAAGGGAAAACGTTGCATCCTGAATGGATTTTCCACCAATGCTATACAATGCAGGACGGAGCACAAATACTCCATCGTATTTTAAATATGAAAAATCGTCCAACTGCTATTTTCACAGCGAACGATCAAGTTGCAGCTGGTTTATTAACAGAGGCTCGAAAACATGGTATTCGAGTACCTGAAGACCTTGCTATCCTTGGATTTGATAATCATGAAATTTCAAAGGCATTAGAAATTTCCACAATTGAACATCCCGGTCTCGCAATGGGCTCACATGCTTTTTCTTTATTCCATAAGCAGATCCAAAGCGAGCACATTGTCGGCAGTGCAAAAGAACTTTCATTCCATTTAATTGAGCGAGAGACTGTCTAAAAAGAGCGTTACCTATAACGCTCTTTTTCAGCTCTTCACCTATTGACATTATATTTTTCATCTCATATAATGAACCTAACGAACGGTAGGTAGGGGATGAAAATGACAGCAAACCGCATTAAAGCTGTAGCACTTTCTCATTTCGCACGCTACGGCTATGAAGGAACTTCATTGGCAAATATTGCTCAAGAAGTTGGGATTAAAAAACCATCGATTTACGCACACTTTAAAGGAAAAGAAGAGCTATATTTCATATGCTTAGAATCTGCTCTTCAAAAAGATTTGCAGAGCTTCACAGGCGATATCGAAAGCTTTTCCAATTCGTCCACTGAAGAATTGCTTTTAAAATTATTAAAAGGGTATGCAAAACGATTTGGTGAAAGTGAAGAATCAATGTTTTGGTTACGAACTTCTTATTTTCCGCCTGATGCATTTCGCGAACAAATTATTAATAAAGCAAATGTACACATTGAAAACGTCGGAAAACTTTTATTCCCTGTATTTAAAAGAGCAAGCGAACAAGATGAGCTGCATAACATTGAAGTAAAAGACGCCTTAGAGGCTTTTCTATGCTTACTCGACGGTCTTATGGTTGAACTATTATACGCAGGTTTAAATCGTTTTGAGACACGTTTAGACGCTTCTTGGAAAGTATTTTGGCGCGGACTTTCAAACTGACGGATTGCCCTTTGCAATGCGTCGTTTTTAAGCCCTTTACCTAACGACTGGTAGGAAGGAGAAATGACATATGGCATGGATTTATGTAATCATCGCTGGTATTATTGAAATCTTTTGGGTGATTGGACTAAAAAAAGCAGAGGCACCACTTGAATGGGCTGGTGTTGCTCTATTAATTACAATTAGTTTCGTCTTATTATTTAGAGCTTATAAAGATTTACCTGTCGGCACTGTATACGCAGTCTTTACAGGAATCGGAGCTGGTGGAATCGTTCTTACAGAGATTTTCATCTTCGGAGAACCTTTCTCTATCGTAAAAGTTTTATTAATCGGTTTAATCTTCTTCGGAGTAATTGGTTTAAAACGAGTAACAGAAGAAAAAGAAGCGAAGGAGGCCGCATAAAATGGCTTGGGTATTTTTAATTCTAGCTGGTATTTGTGAAATTATTGGTGTACTCTTTATGAAAGTAGCCACTGAAAAGAAAGGCTGGGCACCAAAAGTTATTTTAATCGCTAACTTCGGCGTAAGCTTCTTCTTCTTATCTCTTGCGATGAACACATTACCGATGGGAACTGCTTACGCAATTTGGACTGGAATCGGAACTGCTGGAAGTGCACTTCTAGGCATTCTCATTTTCCGAGAATCAGCGGATTGGCGTCGTCTTGCTTTCTTAAGCTGCATTTTATGCGGCGCTGTTGGCTTAAAACTATTAAGCTAACGTGAGGTGAATGTCATGTGGAAAGAACAAGGAAAGAAAATATTAGCATGGATCACACTTTGTATCGTCATTCTATTACAAATAAGTTTTCATATAATAGAATCATTGTTTCATAAAGTATTATCCATTCTCACATTCCTTCCTAACATGACACTTGAAATTATATCGATTGTTTGGTCCATTATCGCCTCCATTGCAATCGTCATTATATGGAGTATCGCCAAACTATGGAATAAGTTATTTAAAAAGGACAGTACTTCTGAAAAAGAGTAACTGTCCTTTTTATATTCATTCAGACTTTCTGTAGAAGTTAGATGTGATAAGACAAAACAGACCAATTATAACAATACTTATACCAATTCCTTTATGCAAATTAGGAAACGGTGATGGTATGTCTGAATAAAAATTTGATAACAAAAGACCTATTGACAAAAATAATACTCCTATTTCAAATAACAATTTTCGTTTCCCCATTGTTCCCCCTCCAATTTTTTTCATACATTCCTTTCTTTTGGACATACTACCCAAAAAAAGGAGTGGATAATATGCAAAATTCTATACATAAGCAAATCCTATTTTTATTTTTCCTATTTCTTATTCTCATCATCGTTTTCAGCTTTATATTACATACTCCGAAAGATGTGCCAAATAGCGTTTCTTTTTATAAACTACTGCTCTCGTATTGTCGTTATTGAAGAAGGTGCCTTTTTGAAATTTCCCCAAGAAAAAAAGACCAACATTTTCCTGTTGGTCTTTCGTATATGTATCACTTTTCAAAGCGATCTAACATCTCGTCTCTCATTCCGAAACTTACTACTGCAATTCCTATATACATAAACAGAAGGAATGCCGGATGAACTGTGTTGTACCAGCTGCTGTCAACGATTAAGTAAATCGTTAATGCCACAACAAGAACAAACGCTAAGATAAACATATAAAAGTGTCTTGTACTACCCATGATAAACTCCTCTCTTCTCACTTCACCATTCAACAGTTTATTTTATCGAATAATTCGATATGACTCAAGGTTAACTTTCTGTTATGTAATCAAGTTCCACCTTTACAATGTCCTCACATGCTATTGAAATGATTGTTCCTTGTTTATCAATCGCCGTCACTTCTCTATTATCCATTACACGATTTGCTACTCTTTCTAACACTTTTCCTTGGTCTCGATAGCAAAATTCTTTTACATCTTTAATTGTTTCTCCATTTTCTAAATGGTATACCATTCTATAACATCGATATCCCAAAATTTCACCCCCGTCTTGTTCGTTTTTTCACATATACATAAAAATGAGTAATCTTTGCCTCATCACATCTTCTTAATTTCAATAAAATTCTAACAAAAATAAATACTTTTATCAAACCGACTTTTTCAACAAAACTACCTATAAAACTACACCTTTACACCATTAGGAAACAAAAAACATATTTTTTTAACATTTTCTTCACTATTTCTGCATAAAGTGAAACTTTAATCAGTGGGGATTTTTGTTCATCCCCACTGATTATTAGTTGAACCAATCGGGCATTTACGGACAGTTTATCTCCCACCTGTCTTCTTTGCACCAGCTAAGTTTTGAGTTGAGAGTTTACTGTCCGTTAATGCGGGACAAATTATCCATACAAAAAAAGAACCCGCCTCAGCGAGTTCTTCCTTTGTTATTTTAATCAAACTTGTACAGGAGCTGGCTTCGCATAACGTAAAACTGGTTTACGTGCAGCCATCGTTTCGTCTAAACGTTTAATGACTGTCGTATGCGGTGCTTCTTGTACAACTTCTGGATTTTCTTCTACTTCTTTAGCGATTTGAATCATCTTATCAATGAAACCATCTAATGTTTCTTTTGATTCTGTTTCTGTCGGCTCAATCATAATACATTCTTCCACATTTAATGGGAAGTAAATTGTTGGTGGATGATAACCGAAATCAAGCAGACGTTTTGCAATATCTAATGTACGTACACCAAGTTTCTTTTGACGACGACCTGATAATACAAATTCATGTTTACAATGTCTATCGAATGGAAGATCGTAGAATGGCGCTAATCTTCTCATCATATAGTTCGCATTTAATACCGCATACTCCGTTACTGCACGCAAGCCATCTGGACCCATAGAGCGAATATACGTGTATGCACGAACGTTAATTCCGAAGTTACCATAGAATGGTTTCACACGACCAATTGCTTCTGGACGGTCGTAGTTGAAGTGATAACCATTTTCCGTTTTCTCTAAAATCGGTTTTGGTAAGTACGGAATTAAATCAGCTTTCACACCTACTGGACCAGAACCTGGGCCACCACCGCCGTGAGGACCTGTAAATGTTTTATGAAGGTTTAAATGCACAACGTCAAATCCCATATCTCCTGGGCGTGCTTGGCTTAATACCGCATTTAAGTTTGCACCATCATAGTATAATTTACCGCCTGCATTATGGACGATTTCTGCCATTTCTAAAATATTTTCTTCGAATAGACCTAATGTATTAGGATTTGTTAACATAAGTGCTGCTGTTTCTTCGTTTACAACACGTTTTAAGTCTTCTAAGTCAACAAGGCCATTTTCATTTGATTTTACTGTAATTGTTTCAAAACCAGCTACAGTTGCAGATGCTGGGTTCGTTCCGTGAGCAGAGTCAGGCACAATTACTTTCGTACGGTTAAAGTCACCATTCGCTTCATGGTATGCACGAATTAACATTAAACCTGTCCATTCTCCGTGTGCACCAGCTGCTGGTTGTAAAGTAACAGTATCCATACCTGTAATTTCAATTAAATGCTCTTGTAAGTCGTACATTAATTCCATTGCACCTTGTACTGTCTTTTCATCTTGCAACGGATGAATATTTGCAAATCCTGCGAAACGAGCTACACTCTCATTAATTTTCGGATTATATTTCATCGTACAAGATCCAAGTGGATAGAATCCAGAATCCACACCGTGGTTACGGTTTGAAAGTGCTGTATAGTGGCGCATAATATCAAGTTCAGATACTTCTGGTAGCTCTGCATCTTCTACTCGAATATAATCGCTCTCAAACACATCTTCTAGTTTCACTTCTTCTACATCTAATTTGGGTAAGCTATATCCTATGCGTCCTGCTTTACTCACTTCAAAGATAAGTGCTTGGTCTTGGTTCTTCATTGGATAGCCCCCATTTCGTTTACAAGTGTGTCAATTTCCTCTTTTGTACGAAGCTCAGTTACTGCTACAAGCATATGGTTTTCATGCTCTTTATAATCACGGCCTAGGTCGTAACCGCCGATAATATTCTTTTGTAATAATGCATCGTTTACTTCTTTCACTGGACGCTTGCAATCTACAACAAACTCATTGAAGAATGGTCCAGCAAATGTTACAGTGAAGCCTTTCGCTTCAAATTGACGTTTTGCATATTGTGCTTTAGAAATGTTTTGACGTGCCATTTCTTTCACACCTTGTTTGCCAAGTGCCGTCATTGCAACAGAAGCTGCTAATGCATTTAACGCTTGGTTTGAACAAATGTTAGATGTCGCTTTATCACGACGAATATGCTGTTCACGTGCTTGTAACGTTAATACAAATCCACGTTTACCATCTGAGTCTACAGTTTGTCCAACAAGACGTCCTGGAATTTTACGCATAAATGCTTTCGTTGTTGCAAAGTAACCACAGTGCGGTCCACCAAACTGCGTTGGAATACCGAATGGTTGTGCATCACCGATTACAATATCAGCACCAAATTTCCCTGGTGGTGTTAATGCGCCTAATGATAATGGATTTGAAGAAACGATAAATAATGATTTTTGTTGATGAACGATTTTTTCAATATCAGCTAATTTTTCAACTTGTCCGAAGAAGTTTGGATATTGAACGATTACACAAGCAACTGTATCATCTACTTCACTTTGTAATACGTCTAAATCTGTTACACCATCTTTATGATTAATTTCAACAACTTCAAGATTTTGTCCTTTTGCATACGTTTCAAGTACTGCTCTTGATTCTGGATGAACCGCGCTAGATACAAGAATTTTCTTTTTGCGAGTATGACCAGCTGCTAACATTGCCGCTTCAGCTAAAGCTGTACCCCCGTCATACATAGAAGAGTTTGCTACATCCATTCCTGTTAATTCACAAATCATTGTTTGGAATTCAAAGATTGCTTGTAATTCCCCTTGTGAAATTTCCGGTTGGTATGGTGTGTAAGCTGTATAAAATTCTGAGCGAGAAATAACATGATCTACAATTACTGGAGCATAATGATCGTATACGCCTGCTCCTAAGAAAGAAGCGTATTCTTTTAAGTTAGCATTTTTACTAGCCATTTGAGATAGCTCTTTTAAAAGCTCTGGCTCTGATTTTGCTTCTTTAATTTTTAAATCCCCTTTAAAACGAACACTCTCTGGAATATCAGAGAATAATTCATCGATCGTTTGAACGCCGATCGTTTGTAACATTTCTTTTTTGTCTTCTTCTGTCATTGGAAGATAACGATGCAACATGAAATCTACCCCTCTCCCCGTTACTTTGAACGTTTGTAAAATGGTGTTGGAACAACTACTGCTTTGACGCGTTTATTACGAATTTCAATTTCTACTTCTGTATCAACTGCTGCGTATTTTACATCAATTAGTGCTAAACCAATGCTTTTCTTTAACGTTGGAGATTGTGTACCACTCGTTACTTCCCCAATTTTTTCTTCACCAATAAATACAGGGTAATGCGTACGAGGAATTCCACGTTCGATTACTTCGATGCCGACTAATTTACGAGGCGCACCGTTTTCTTTTTGCTCTTTTAACGTTGCTTTTCCAAAGAAGTCTGCTTCTTTATTTGTTTTTACCGCAAAGCCAATTCCAGCCTCAATCGGTGTAATATCTTTTGATAATTCTTGTCCATAAAGTGGTAATGTTGCTTCGAATCGAAGTGTATCACGAGCACCTAAACCACATGCTTTTAAGCCCTCTTCTGCTCCAACTTCAAGAAGTTTCTCCCAAAGTTTTGCAGCATCTTCACTCTTACAGTAAATTTCGAATCCATCTTCACCTGTGTAACCTGTACGAGATACAAGTGCTGGAATTCCATCTACAAGAATATCGTTTTTAAATTTAAAGAACTTAATTTCTTTCAAATCTTCTGACACAACTTTTTGTAAAATGCCTTCTGCTTTTGGTCCTTGAATTGCAAGCTGTGCAACTTCACTAGAAACATTGACTACTGTCGCATCGCCAATTACATGACTTGCTAACCATTCGTAATCTTTCTCGATATTTGATGCATTGATTACTAATAAATAGTCTTCTTCACCACGTTTGTAGATTAATAAATCATCTACTGTACCACCATTTTCGTAGCACATAGCTGTATATTGTGCGCCCCCTACCTTTAAGGTAGATACGTCATTTGTAACAACACGTTGTAAAAATGCTAAACTATCTACACCTTTTACTTCAACTTCTCCCATATGAGACACATCGAACAAACCTGCAGCTGTACGTACAGCTTCGTGTTCTTCTTTAATGCTTGAAAATTGAACTGGTAATTCCCAACCACCGAAGTCGATTGTTTTTCCACCATACTTCGCGTATACATCAAATAACGGTGTACGTTGTAATGTAATCATGCTCTCTCCCCCTTATGCTTTGACAAATCAATAAAAGTTGCTTCCCTTTTCTAAACATTTTCATTCTGAAAAGATAGGATATACGGAATCTCATTATATTTTTTTATGAAAGCGTAAATAAAAAATCACTTTCTTGGATAAAATACGAAAGATTCCACACATTTCACACCATTATCCTAACATCATTCGCTATATTTCATCAATATTCTAGCATAAAAAATAATTTAGAATTTTTTATGTTAAAACACAATAAATACAGCTTTTGAGATTTAATACTTTATTATTGTCTATCATATAGCCTTTAATAACGATAATTATGCCTTCTTTTAAGGCAAATCATCATACATTAAAAAATAATTACTTTAGTTTATAAAAGGTGGGAGAGTTGTAATGAATGTCGATATTTCCGTAGATCGGACATGGCAAAACAATTTTTTAAATAGAATTGACGAAGATGGTCCTTGGACAAACTGGGATTTATATCACTTAGCTTATGAAACAGAAAAATCGTTACTTGTTCCTACTTTTGATGGACTACAAGCACCGAAACATTTATCCCATTTCACACCGCTTCCGCATCAATTAGAAGTCGCTCAAAATGTGATTGAACAAATGAACGGTAAAGCGATTCTAGCAGATGAAGTAGGCCTTGGAAAAACAATCGAAGCTGGACTTATTTTGAAAGAATACATGGTCCGCGGGCTTGTGAAAAAGGTACTTATACTTGTCCCAGCTTCTCTCGTATCACAATGGGCATACGAACTGAATACAAAGTTTTTCATTCCCGCTGTAGCACAAAAGAAAAGCTACTCATGGGAACAAGCTGACGTAATCGTATCATCAATTGATACTGCGAAACGTTCACCACATCGCGATATCGTGTTGAACTTGGAATATGACCTTATTATTATCGATGAAGCACATAAACTGAAAAATAATAAAACAAAAAACTATGAATTTGCACAACGATTAAAAAAGAAGTTTTGTTTATTACTAACCGCTACTCCTGTTCAAAATAAGATTGATGAAATTTTTAACCTTGTTTCTTTATTAAAACCAGGACATTTAGGCAATCAATCCAACTTTGAAGAATATTACGCTTCCAAAAATCGCTCAGCCGAATCAGATGAAGACTTAAAAGCTCTCATTAATAAAGTAATGGTGCGAAATAGACGACATAATACCGGTATCGATTGGCCGAAGAGACATGTACGTACAATTTTTGTTGAGTTTAATGAACAAGAACAAGCTCTATATAATGATATCGAAAATTGGCGAGGACAAGACGCCTTCACATCTGCTTTCTCATCGTTAACTTTAAAACGGGAAGCGTGTAGTAGTCGTGAGGCTGTTTACTATTCATTGAAAAAGCATGTAGAAAAAAGACAGAAAGAAAACGAACATTATATAAAAGATCCACATATCGATGTGCTAATGGACAAAATTAATCATATTCCTTTCAACTCAAAAGCAAATAAAGCTCTTGAGCTTATAAAAGAAATTGACGATAAAGTCGTTATCTTCACAGAATATCGAGCGTCACAAATGTACTTACAATGGTTTTTACAACAACACGGTATTTCTTCCGTTCCATTCCGCGGCGGGTTTAAACGCGGGAAGAAAGATTGGATGAAGGAGCTTTTCCAAAACCACGCACAAGTATTAATTGCAACTGAAGCTGGTGGTGAAGGGATTAACTTACAGTTTTGTAGCCATATGATCAATTATGATTTGCCATGGAATCCAATGCGTCTTGAGCAAAGAATCGGACGTATTCACCGTCTCGGTCAAAAAAATGATGTTCATATTTATAACTTAGCTACAAAGCATACTGTTGAAGAACATATTCTGAAACTGTTATATGAAAAAATCAACTTATTCGAGCGTGTTATCGGTGAACTCGATGAAATTTTAACGAGAATTAATATGAAAAACATCGACGCGCACATTCAAGAAATTTTCGCGCAATCAAAAAGCGAAGGTGAAATTAGAATTAAGATGGAAAACTTAACATCTATTATCGACTTTGCGAAACGAAATGAAGCTGAGGTGCAAGGCTATGCAGCAACATGAAATTCATAATTACTTATACAATTTCTTTGAGGCGAATAACTGTGAAATTTTAGAACGTTCTCCTCATTTATTAGATGTACAGTTAACAATTGAGATGGATAAATTATTAATGAATCGCCCTTTTTATTGGCACTATCTTGAGAAAACAGGAGGCGTACCGAATCCGATGCGCCTTACTCTTATTACAAATCCAGAAAATGAAGAAAATGATGGTGAGCTTATTCACTACGGTTCACCACGTCTACATCAAATTTTCCAAACGACAAAAGAATTAGGCTCATACATACGTTTATATGAGGATGTAAGACATAATGGAGCAACACATACACCGCTCCACCCTTGGCTCGGTATTAATATAAAAGTTTCCTATCAATGTGATCGAAAAAAAGACATCCTTCACTCGATTGGTATTCATCTCATTTCTGGAACAATGATGGCAAACTTTCATGAAACATTAACAAACATTAAACTTACACCAAAAATACCTGATTTTTGTTTTACGCTCTCGCCCATCATTAAACCTCAAAGTGGTTTACAACGCATAGAAGACGCTTTAAAAAATATAATTGCAGAAGATGACCATACGTGGGCAAAAGAAGCAAGAGTGCGTTGGAATCATGATTTAGACCTTTTAAACCGTTTTTATGAAGAAAGTGACGAACTTCCTGAGAGCTATGAAATTGAAAAACAAGCTCTGCAAGAACAGTATGAACCACGTATTACAGTGCAAATTATTAACGGTGGACTCTTTTATGTTACCGCGAATCATTTTCTATCAAAATAAAGCTCCTTCTGCTTTAGAAGGAGCTTTATTTCGAGTTATTCTCTATCCTCATTACGCTCTTGTTGTTTTTGCTTTGCCATGCGTTTTTGATACGCACGATCCTTCGCGCTCACATGATTTGCATCAGTTGGAAGATTTTCTTTCGAACGTCCAATTCCATTGCTCATCTTTCCCACTCCTTTTTACGTTTTTCAGAATACATGTTTATTTTCAGCTAGAGTTACAATCCTTATACAAAAAAATAAGAGCAGCCATTGGCCACTCTTACTCGCTCACATATTTTTGAAACATATCATGGATGCCTTTATTTACTAGGTTCGAGATCTGCTCGTCAGATTTATTCGGATAACGATCACGCAATCTGATAGATGCCTTCACCATTAAATTTTCTAATACAGAACGGCCACCTTCTCCATAAATAATTTCAGCATATTTAACAAGCCTTCCATCCTCTACTGTTGCTGGATTATGATTGAAGAAAAATTTACTCATTGTCTCCACCTCTCTCTTTTGATAACGTTTACATTTATATAGATTATTTATGTTATTTATTTCACAATATTGTATGCATGTATATTTAATTAGTTTCATTATAAAGCAACATATCGATAGTAAATATGTGATTTTCCGTCCATTTTGTGAACAAATTAAAAATGAAAGCGTTTCCTTTATTATATACTAAAAAAACTTACTACGCTAGGGGCAATTTTTTTCAATCTACTCCCCCCTCGAAAATTGATATATTTTTTCTTTTCCCATTAAACCTTATACAATTTTCAGAAATTATATTATAAAATATATGTATGACTTAAGGAGGCTTTGTATGAATCAAAATAAAAAAGCTATATTAGATCTTGTCTTTTATCTCGTAATCCCATTCCTCATTTGGAAATTTGCAAAACCTTATATCGATCCTTATTACGCGATGTTACTTTCCTCTGTTCCGGGGATTATTTATACACTGTATACCTTTAAAAAAGAAAAACAGTTTAACGTGACAGGGTTCTTTATTTTAATTACACTCATTTCTAATACCACGGTAGATTTATTATCTGGGTCAGCTGAACGAATGTTGTGGAATGATGCATATTATCACATCGTACTCGGTATTATCGTCATATGTACAATTTTTATAAAGAAACCACTTATGTTATATTTCGCTGCGGATATTGCCGCACTGCAAGGCCATGACCGTGATAAAAGTCGTGAACTGTATCGTGATAGTCGTATTTATCCAGCACTACAATATTTAACGCTATTTTTCGGTCTACAATTCATATTAAAAAGCTTCTTAAAAATTTATTTCATCTCTGTTTTCGGTGTAGATGGCTATGGTGAAATGAGAGCGATTATGACCGCTGTTGGATGGGGCATTTCCATTTGTATCGGAATTGGATTTGTTTGGGTAAATAATAAAATACATGCCGTTACGGAAGAACAAGAATCCGTGCAGTAAATAAAAATCCCCTAGTGTAATACGACACTAGGGGATTTTTGGTTTGCTAAACATATGACTAAAATTTAACTTGATTTTTTTCTTTTACTTTTTACATTTCGGTAAAACAAAGCAGCACTCAGCGGCATAACACCAAACCACTTATTCATAAATGGCTCTTTTTCAGCACGGCGTTGTTCTTTCTTTTGTTTTCGATTTTCTTTTGGAGCATCCATATACGACACAAACTGCTGCGTCACAAAGCGAACATAATCATTAGTAGACATATTATCATCACCTCTACTTGATTAGTATGTCCACTTTTTTATACATTAATCTTTTCCTTTAATTCATTCATAATTTGCTTTACAGACTTATTTGTCGTATCGATATGAATATGAGCCTCTTCATAATAAGCTCGGCGTGATTCAAATTTCTTTACGAATGCATCTATATCTTTCTTTTGAAATAGTGGACGTGTCGTATCTTCACGAAGCCTTTCTGCAATTACATGCGGATCACAATATAAATACACGACAGTTCCGCTCTCTTTCATCCACTTGCGATTTTCCGCTCGTTCAATAATTCCCCCACCAGTTGTAATAATAACATTATGGACTGGTAGCGCACGTAACATTTCGCTTTCATATTCCCGAAAAGCCATTTCGCCTTCTTCGGCAAAAATTTTTCGAATTGCCTTCTCTTGCTTCTCTTCGATTTTTTGATCAGTATCTACAACATCCATTTGAAGTTCTTTACTTAACGCTTTTCCAATTGTTGTTTTCCCTGCTCCCATGTAGCCGGTTATGTATATAGATTTCATTTCTTGTCCTCTCAATCGTCATTTATTAATTGTTATTATAACGAAAGATGCTACTTTGTTTAATAAAAAAACGTTTTGTTCTTATACTATGAAGAACAAAACGTAACACTCGCTTTTACTTATAAGTGCCTCTTCTCACCCACTGCGTTGCAATCCATTTCTCGCCTTTCGTTACAGGTGCCCCTCCGTGTAACGTAAGCTCGTTTAATGATTGATCTTGATAAAAATACTCAAAGTATACTGCCATTCCCTTTCTAGGGTGTACAGAAAGATTTAATTTTGGGAAGTACGTTTCTCCGCCTTCTTCTACATCATTTAAATACATTACAAGCGTACTAATACGATTGTTAGCAGCTGATCTACTATGTTCCGCAAAATAATCATAGTGTGCTTTATATTGTTGATCCACTTCATAATTTAAAATGTGCAATCCTTCTCCGTGCGCCACCGGAACATTCATGATAGATGAAATTCGTTTTTCAATCTTTGAAGTAAGTTCATTGTCTTCCAAAAATGCACCGCTACTTGTTCGAATATCATTTACATCACGTGATGAACCAATTTTAGAACGCTCCATTTTATTTTTAGACATTTCAATCAATTCATCACACTCTTCATCACTTAGTACATTTGCTAATACGACAATAAGAGGTTCTTCGAATTTTGAAATAATGTGTATTTCTCTATCTTCTGTCATAATCGTATTTCCTTTATGATCAAAAATAGTTTGTTCCTTATTTTCACCTATTTGATTGTTGTTTGTCATTTCCCTATTCTCCCTAAAAATAATGATTGGATAGCATGAATATATCATATTCTTTCTACCTTTCTCTTTTTTGAGAAAATTTAAACTTTTGATCATTATATTTGTCCATTTCTTCTAAAAAATCAATTCAATTTACAATAGGAAATCCTGGTTTATCTATATATATATTTTACATATTATCCTTCTATCCAATCGACTATTTTCCCATCCTTTTTTCTATACCGAAAACTCACCGTATAGAAAGCTTCCTGTTTGAGTGTACACTGCAAAGCAACGAGAATTAAATCATTTTCAAAGACATAATTTCCACTCGCTTCTCCCTTTTCATACTGAAAGAAAAACGTACCTTCTTTTTCTTTTTGCTGTAAGTCTTTTTTTATATCTGTAATAGATCGGTTAAGTAATTCATCCAATAAAAATTTTTGTTCTATTCCTATATAAAAATTTTTATCTGTAAACAACATATTTGTTTCGTATATAAAAAAAGAAGTTAATAAAATAAGAAAGATAATCGTTCCAGGCATTGTAAATCCCTTTTGCTTTCTCATACGTTTATTCCTATTTCGCTATATCGCATAACTACACCTTCATATATTTTCCCACTAGTATCTTTCACATTTATAATGAGTACATGAGGTGTTAGTTTGTAAGAAACCGTTCCAATATTTTGTAAAACAACTTCCCTCCCGCGCCTATCTACCTTTCTTATAAGACGACTATTCTCTTTTTCATACGATACTTCACTCCCATTACGCGATCGGAATTGTAAAATACTTTCTCCATTTTCAAATGCTAGCTGTTCTCCAGATGATACTTCACGAAACTCCAATTGCATTTGCCCTAAATACACATCCCACTCCCAATCATTTAACCCTTTCGACTGTTTATTTTCCATTTCAATGAAATGTAGGCGGGGAAAGAGCAAAAAAAATATTGATAATAGAAACAGACATACAATCATTTCTATTAATGAAAAACCAAATTCTAATTTATTTTTTCTCCTACATAAAAGCATTGTTCCATCATTCTGTCTTTCACATCTTTCCACATGGTACAAACTTCATTGCCTCCCCAATATGTGTAATACCCAATTCCATTTATTTTCTTTTCTATTATTCGCTTTTCTTCATTTCCATACATATATATAGCTGCTTCTTTTTTTAATAATCCAGTTGCCTTATAACGAATTTGTATATTTTTTCTTTCTTGCATAACTAATACTGTTTGCGGTAGTAGTAACGATACAGCCATCATTAAAACACTTAACGATACAATCATTTCAGCCATTATGGATCCTTTTTGACATTTCACGATACGTAAATCTCCCTCTTCCAAGCTGAAATACAATTTCATATTTATAATTTCTATACGAAATTATAATCGTACCACCTCTATTAATATTTCCACTTGGGTTATATGTCATCGGATTTGGAAACGTATGCAAATCAATTTGTATATCTTCTTCATACTCTCGCTTGACGATATAATACTTTGTACCTGACTCTTTTATAGCATACATATTTCTATCTTTATGCCAACGTAATGTGTAGTGCTTTTGATGGTTTATCGCTAATTGCTGCATATACAAAATATCATTTGAAAACTGTCTCAAAAATTGTTCAACTTTTTGTCGCTCGTATAAGGAATGAACACTAAAATACGTAACTATACTTAATACAGAAATAACAAATAAAACGAGTAACATTTCTAAAAAAGTAAACCCTTGTTGTTTCACAATGCCCTAATTGATACTGTGCCATCATCTGATATATGAATAGATTCGCCATTCGGACACTTATCAGTTGTAATATACTTTTCATCTGCCAGTTCTTTTAACGATGGAATTTTATTATGTTGTAATTGATATACTTGTATTTGCGCTTCTATAGATTTCACGTAAGCTGCACACCCTTTTCCTTGGACCGATGAACGCTGTGTAACTACATTTGGAATAATTAATAGTAATAATATAGTTATGACAACCATTACTAATAGCATCTCTAACAGAGTAAATCCTTCCTCATTCTGCATACAAATGCCCCCTAAATAGAATTCATCATTTGAAACATCGGCATAATCATCGCTAAATACATAAGGACAACGATTCCTCCAATACATGTAAATAAAATAGGCTGAATGATAACTAACATATGTTTAATTTTTCGTTCCATCTTTTCCATAATAAGATCGCTATAGTCACCTAATTCAATCCCTAAATTGCCATTTGCTTGTCCATGCGTAATAACATAAGAAAGTTCTTTCTCGTAATACCCACTTTTAGCAATGATAGATTGTAACTGTTCTCCTCCAATTAATTGTCTTTCAATCCGATTCGCTTCATATTGAAAGAACGGATGATATCTTTGCTCCATCATTATTGTTAAAGCTTCGCATACTGATAGTCCACCATTTAATAAACCACTCAACTGAGTAGCAAAATAATGTGAATGCTTTAAAATAAGAAATGTTTTGATGAGAGGAATACGAAGCATGATTTTTACCTGTCTAATATGTGGAAGTTTCCTAAAATACAACATGTATAAACTACATCCAATAATAACAGTTAAAATAGCGGTTAAAATAATGTATGGTAGCAGTTTTATTGCACTTAAAATTTGTTCTGTAAGTAGTGGTGTATTAGAACCGAACGAACTATAAACCATTTCAACCTGAGGTAATAAAATGAGGTTAAAAATAAAAAGCATGATTAGTAGAAAAAACATCAAGAACATAGGATACTGCATTATTTTCATCATGTCTTTCCTATACTTATCTTTCTTATAAAGAAGTGCACTTCCTTGTTGCAAAGCAAAAGAAATATCACCATGTTGCTCGGCATAAAATAGATAACTTAACATGTCCTGATGAAACTTTAACTGATGAAAAGAATCGTGTAGACTTTTCCCATCTTTTAACCCCTCAATCATGCGCTGCAATTGTACTTTCTTTTCTACAGGTAATTGAAACTGTAAAAATTCTAATGCTTGTAAAAGAGAGTAGCCTTTTTCTAATAATTCTCCTAAACGTTTCAACAATACTACTTGATCACTTAAACTCCAAGTTTTCTTAAACATAAACATCTTCTTCTAAAAAACCTAAAGCATATCCTTTTCGTATTGACGATTCTAAAGTCTCATGTTTGTAAGTAACACATTCTCCATCTGCTTCTTTAAGTGCTTGTTTTAACTCATGTCCATATAGTAGCTCATAAATGCTTGCTTGCCTTACTTGCCTCATTGATTTACATAAAGTTGAGCACTTTCCTCTGCAAAACGGACACTTCAATTCGACAAGTCGCTGTGCAGCTACAGCCAATAAAGACTGTTCAATCTCTTGCCTCGTTATACCATAATCCATGAAACGAATGATTGCTCCTTTCGCATCATTCGTATGCAGCGTTGTCATTACTAAATGTCCTGTCAAACTTGCCCTTATAGCTATTTTTGCTGTTTCCTCATCCCGGATTTCACCGACTAAAATAATATCTGGATCATGACGTAAAATAGCCTTTAATCCTGTTTCATATGTGAGACCCGCTTTTTCATTTATTTGAATTTGTAATACATCGTCACTTCTTTTTTCAACCGGATCTTCAAGTGTAATGATGCGACGTGTTTTCTTTTTTCTAATTACTTCTAATAATGCATACATTGTCGTCGTCTTCCCAGATCCAGTCGGTCCAGTAAATACGAGTAGCCCCTGTGAATAGCGTAAAAACGAGAGTAGTTTTGCTGCCGTACTTGAAAATAACGAAAGATGTGATAAGGGCTGAACAGATGCTTGTAAATGAAGGCGAATAACGAGACTTTCTTGATATACTGTTGGAAGTGTTGAAAGGCGTAAATACACTTCTTGTCCATCAATTTGCAAATACAACGAACCATTCTGTGGCTTCCGTTTCTCTCCTATGTCCATAGATGCTAAAAATTTGAAATGTGAGACAAGTTTTTCTCCAAACTCCTTTTCAATACACTGTCTCGTCATTAAATCTTTTCCTATACGTAGTTGCACTGCTACATCCTTCTGCCGGGGCACAATATGTAAATCTGACGCTTGTACCCTACACGCTTCTTTTAAAATTGTATTCGCAAAAATTTCAATCCCATTCATTACTTTTCCCTCCTCACTATGTATATAGCATGAAAACATTCGCAATAAAAATTTGGACTTTTGTATTTTCAATAGAGGAAAAAGGAAAAATATGTTTGTGAAATTATGAACAATTTCCGAATTATTGTCTGAAATTACCTATACTCATGTTTATCTGTATTATAATGTTATTATCTTGGATAAAGTGATAAAGGTGGAGATCCTCATGGAACAAGCTTTAAAAATTACAGGTGTATTATCTGACCCAACTCGTTATTACATTTATAAATATATTTCGCAAAAACATAGTTACGTAACGGTACAAGAAATTGCAGATGAATTCGATATTCATCCAAACGTAGCGCGTTTACATTTATCTAAATTAGAAGATGTTCATATGCTAAAATCGGAAACGAAGAAAACTGGAAAAGGCGGACGACCGAGCAGATTGTATGTCTTATCTGAAGATGTTATCCAATTACAATTTCCATTCCGTGATTATCAATTGTTAGCAAGAATCGCATTTAATTCTTTACTTAGCCTTGGCGCTGCTGGTGAGAAAGCGCTATACGAAACAGGAAAACAATTCGGAGCTGAATTAATGCAACAACATATGCAACGTTTAAATGTGAGTGAAGATGCTTTAACAGTGGAACAAAAAGTTCAAATTGCAAAAGAAGCTTTCTCAACAGCTGGCTTATCACCTGCATTTGAATTAAGTGCAGATGGAACAAAAATTTTCTATGATGTACACAATTGTCCATTTAAAGAAGTTGCTGTTCATCATCCAACTGAAATTTGTAACATGCACGGAGATATGATGAAAGGAATTTTTGAAATCCTATTCCCTAACATGGAATTAACTCGAAATGATAGTCTATTAGATGGATGTAAATCTTGTAATTATAAACTAACAATTTAATTTCTCATATAAAAAGAAGCCAATAATAATTGGCTTCTTTTTATATGAATGAATATTTACAATAGTAAGAAAAATAAACTATAATGAGGTGAGGTTTACTTTTTTTAGAAAAGGAGGGAGATGGCATGGAGCGCATGTTTCGCGTTCTCGGCTTTTGGACTGGAATTTTCTCGGTTATGTTTTACGTAGGGGATATGCAACAGACCGCACTACTATTTTTAGGACAAACAGGTTTCTTCGTACTTTTAAGCTATTTAAAATTAACAGAGCGTATGTATATATACGTATTTGGGGCATATTTAACTGTTTTCTTCATAGGATTTACATACTACACGACGTTTTTACTTGTCCCTGGGGCTGGACATTAAAAGATGGCATTTTGCCATCTTTTTTTAATTCCGGAATTTCCTAGTTGACTTATAGGTTTTATTGCCTTATATTCTATATAACAGATTGGAATTAGGGGGAATCAACATGAATACACTGCTTGTCGGAATTAACGTTGCAGTCATGCTCATTTTAGTTGGCGTATTATATTATATGCAACGTAAGCATGTATCTTTTAATAAACGTGTATTTACTGCTTTAGGAGTCGGAATTATATTCGGTCTTATATTACAATTTATTTATGAACCAACTTCTAAAATAATTATTGAATCAAATACTTGGTTTGGCTTAATCGGTAACGGTTATGTGAAATTACTTCAAATGATCGTTATGCCACTTATTTTAGTATCTATTATTTCAGCCTTTACAAAATTACAGTTAACGAAAAACCTTGGTAAAATCAGTGGTCTTATTATCGGAATTTTAATTCTTACTACAGGAATCGCTGCAGCTGTCGGTATCGCTGCAAGTGCAGGATTTGATGTATCTGCAGCAGGCTTGCAACAAGGTGATGCAGAATCTGCTCGTCTGAAACTAGTTGAAGAAAGATTTACTTCTATTGAAAAGACAACAATTCCAGATAAATTATTAGAGCTATTGCCTACAAATCCGTTTCTTGATTTAACAGGCGCTCGTCCAACATCAACAATTTCTGTCGTAATATTTGCAGCCTTTATCGGCATTGCCTTTATAGGTGTAAAACGAAAATATCCAGAACAAGCAGAACTATTTAAGAAAATGCTTGATGCTGTATATGCAATCGTAATGCGTATGGTAACATTAATTTTACGCCTTACTCCATACGGCGTATTAGCTCTTATGGCAAAAACAGTTGCTGGTAGCGATATAAATGCTATTTTAAAGCTTGGTAACTTCGTGTTAGCCTCTTATGTAGCACTTATCGTAATGTTTATCATTCACTTATTATTAATTGCATTGTCTGGTTTAAATCCAATTCAATATTTGAAAAAAGTGTTCCCTGTACTAACTTTTGCATTCACATCTCGCTCTAGTGCTGGTGCGATGCCATTAAATATTGAAGCTCAAAAAGAAAAGCTTGGTATTTCCGAAGGAATTGCAAACTTCGCAGCTTCATTTGGGGTATCTATCGGACAAAACGGTTGCGCAGGTATTTATCCAGCAATGCTTGCAATGATGGTCGCTCCAACTGTAGGAATTGATCCATTACAACCACAATTTATTTTAACTTTAATCGCTGTTGTTGCTATTAGCTCATTCGGTGTTGCCGGAGTTGGTGGCGGTGCAACATTCGCAGCTTTAATCGTACTATCTACAATGAACTTACCAATCGGTATTGTTGCTCTAGTTATCTCGGTTGAGCCATTAATCGATATGGGTCGTACAGCTCTTAACGTAAGTGGTTCTATGACAGCAGGTCTTATTTCAAGTAAATGGCTTGGTGAATTAAATCAAGATACGTACAATCAAGATGATACAAAAACTGGTGAAATTGCTTCATAATGAAAAAAAGACGCTAACATACAATTGTTAGCGTCTTTTTTATTCCGTTCCCTCTTTATAGATTTTATCTTGAGAATTCTTACTCCAAGTATTCTTCTAGTTGCTCTTTTAACTCCTCCTCAATCTCATAACAAGATTCATCAACAAGTTCCCCTACTTTCTTACTCCCAAAAATGTTTGATTGAATTGACATTCCTAAAAAGATTTTTTCGCATTTCCAAATTGGAATATAGTGAAATTCAATCATCTCTTTTTCTTCATCTAATATAGCTATGGCAACTGATGAATAATAACCCACCTCAAAGGGATTCTCTTTTTCTCTTGCAAATCCCATATCTAATTCCATGTGTTTTTCTATGTATAAATCGCATACTCTTTATGCAGTTTAAGTGATATTCGCTCTATTTCCTTCTCCATACATTGAATGTTCTCTTTTAACTCCAACGTAAACTCCTGTTCTTTATATTTCATTTTCGCCTCCTGAAACATAGAAAAAGAGAATATGATAACATATCCTCTTTCCTCAAATATATTTCATTATCTCACAGCCCGTCCTTTTCACAAATAACCATTTTGTTCGCACCATTTATGAAATTGTCCTACGTCTACTCCAACTAACACGATATCCTTTAGCTCTACATCAATGATTTGTTCTCCAATTACAATAGCAAACTGCGATGCTAATTTTGTCTCGTTTTTCTTTACAATTCCAATTCGGTTCCGATGCGGTCCATCTTTTATATATGCTTTTTGTCCTACAATATCAAAGTTCAAAATTCTCACCTCTTTTACTGCGCTCAAATTGGAAATACGATCTCCACCTCGGAAAATTTCCTTTCATTGCACTATTTCTCTATATATATGACGAAACAATAAAAGAGTCCTTCCTTCTTTACAATTATTTTTTCTTTGTTTCATTTTTGTGATTGAAACGTAAAGTTTATAATAAAATACACTTGGAAGCGCTTTCTATGTAATTTTTTATGTTATAATATATAAGTAGAACTTCGTAAAGAGGGTTAAAAAATGAATACAAAAATGATTAAAAAAGTAATTGAAGCATTAAAAGTATATGGCTTTCAGGATGTATCATTCTGTGACAAAACGAAGCAATTTTTATTTCATAACGAAACCGATATTATGAGCGGCTATGCAGAAATAACATATAGTAGTCAATTTGAAAAATTCAACGTACAAATTCATCCAATTGAAACGCATCACCAAGCAGAGTTACAAGAGATTGAAAGACATATACAAGCTTGTATAAGAAAAGTGGAATATTTAAACGCACTTCTTACCGGGCAAACAAAACTAGATGATAAAATTATTATTATGTAAAAAAAGAACGTGATCCAATCACGTTCTTTTTTCATTATACGTTCATCTTTTCCTTTAGTTGTAATCCTGTAACAGATTCTAATACATCCATCGATTCTCCAAATGTCATATCAAAAATTGTCTTGTCCTCTATGTATGGAAACTGTCTGAAACGCTTTTCTAACACCTTCACAGCATCTGATGTAAAGTTTGCACTATCAATGCCAAATTCTGTTTCAAGAAGAACGATCCAATCTAGCACATGAAAACCTAATCCATTGACGAATGAAATAAGTTTTTCTTCTGGATTTGAAGATAAGAATACTTGGCGTTCCATCTCACTAAAAAGTTCTTCTCCTAAGATTTCAGCTAACTCATCATCATGTTCACGTTCAACAAGTTCTTCGTAGCCGTAATCATCCACAAGCTCTTCTACTTCTTCACTATCCTGACAAAGCAATTGACTAAGAAGTGCCTCTTTCTTAAATTCACTATTTTGTGCGACTTCTAAAAAGCTCGTTTCCCATCCATTTTCTAATTTCATATTATGTACTCCTTTATATACGTTTCTTATCATCACTGTACCCAAAAGATCACTTTTATAACCTTTTAGGTAGTTACTATTATTTCACATGATTCATAACAAAAGATGCAAACTCAGCTACATCTCCTTCAAAAATATTTATTTCTGGCAAGTGATAGAACGTTGTTTGGAGCGGGTTTCCTGCATGATATACATATATCGTTTTCTCTAGTGCAATCGCCATTCCAAACTCTGTATGGCTCCCGTTTCCACCATCTAATATAAGTAAAAATACATCCGCTTCTTTTACAGCATTTCGTTCTGCCTGACCAATTTCTCTTAATTGTTCTTCATTCGCTGCTCTTTCGTTTTTGGTCCAATCATATGTATGGTGCCATCCTGCATGTTTCAGTTCATTTGCTACGGAATGTACAAGATGTTTATTTTGGAAACCTGAGGCGATATAAAAATTCATTTATATACACTCCTTCATTGTGTATGGGGAAACTCCTTTTTAGCGTTATTTGTTATAGCTACAATAAAGAACAACTTCAAAAAAAATCCCCATCTTTAAAACTTATTTGCGTTTAAATGATGGGATGCTTCATGGTCTTCTTTTATTTTTTGTTTTTTATAACTTTCATCAGCTAACATTTCTAGTTCAGCTGTTATCTCTGACTTTTCAAGCTCTCTTTCTTGCAAAAATTTCCTTGAAATATAAACAATAACACTACCAACGTACAACACAAAGCATATAATAAGTGCAGTATTTTCATAGAGACTTAGCTCCAACACAGTCACTCCTAATCCATTCGTATTTTCACGCCTCATTAATTGGAATTTCCCTATTAACCCATTTGTTATCCCGCTATTTGAGGGCAGTAAGACTACCTCCTCAAAATTTAGTAACAGTAAAGAAGTTAGATGTGGGATGAACCCAACTGATTAAAGTTTCACTTTATTGTAACATAAAAATATCAATTCTTGGAATCTTTCACCCTACTAAAAGAGGCATGATTGTTTCATCATGCCTCTGAAATATTTTGAATGATTGTTTTAATTGCTTCTTTTCCATTATATTTTTTTAGTGCTGTTTTATACTTCTCATTATTTTGATTCAATTCTTCGACATACTTTATAAGAGATTTTACAGTTACATCTTCTTCATATAATACGGAGGCATACCCTTGCCTTTCAAAGGACTCTGCATTTAATATTTGATCTCCACGGCTTGCAAATTTCGATAATGGAATTAAAACCATCGGCTTTTGTAATGTTAAAAATTCAAAAATTGCGTTGGAGCCCGCGCGTGAAATAACAAAATCTGTTACCGCTAATATATCTGGCAGTTCTCCATGTACATATTCAAATTGTCTATATCCTTCTTTATTTTGTAAACTTTCATCAAGGTTACCTTTTCCGCAAAGGTGAACAATTTGATATTTTTTAAGAAGTTCTGGTAATGCTTCTCGAGCCGTATCATTAATTTTTTTCGCGCCCAAGCTGCCTCCCATAATCGTAATAACTGGCTTTTTACGTGAAAAACCTAAAAACGCTAAACCTTTTTCACGATTTCCCTTCAGCACTTCTTCACGTACAGGAGATCCCGTATATATTACTTTTTCTTTCGGTAAATGTTTCGCTGCTTCTTCAAATGTAACAAATATTTTCGAAGCAAAACGAAGCGCAATTTTATTTGCTAGTCCTGGTGTCATATCAGATTCATGTAATAAAACTGGTACTCTATTTAGCCATCCTCCAATTACGACTGGTACAGATACGAAACCGCCTTTTGAAAAAATCACATCTGGTTTTAGTTTTCGAATCCTTACATACGCATCCATAACACCCTTCATTACAAGAAAAGGATCTTTTATATTTTTCAAATCAAAATAACGACGTAGCTTTCCACTCGAAATACTATAGTAGGGAATGCCTTCCTTTTCTATAATCGTTTTCTCAATACCTTGATGAGAACCAATATAAGAGATATCCCAGTTGTCTTCCTGTAAATATGGGATAATGGCTAAATTAGGTGTTACATGTCCTGCCGAACCGCCACCTGTAAAGACTATTTTCTTCATACGTCTCCCCCTTCTAGACTATAATACACTAAAATATCTTGCCTCAGGGTGAGAAAATACCATAGCCGTTACGGACGCTTCTGGCTCCATCATGAATCCTTCTGTTAATGAAATACCTATTTCCTCTGGATGAATTAAGCGAAATAGCTTTTCTTGATCTGCAAGTTCTGGACACGCCGGATAACCAAATGACACTCGTATTCCTCTATATTTCGTACGGAAACGTTCTTCCATCGTCAGTTCAGGTGAGTCCGGAATGCCCCAGCGGTCACGAATGAGCATATGTGTTTTTTCAGCAAGTCCTTCCGCTAATTCAAGCGCTAACGATTGAATGGCATGACTACGTAAGTAATCACCTTTCGCCTTCCACTCTTCAGCAATGTCCCGAACTCCTTCCCCAACCGTAACAGATAAGAAAGCAACATAGTCCATCTCATCTCCTATTGGGCGCAAATAATCACCTAAAGTACGATAGGGAGCCTTTCCTTGTCTAGGGAATGTGAAACGCTCTATAACACGCGTATAATCTTCTGGATCATATATTACAATGTTTTGTCCGTCGCTTTGCGCTGGGAAAAATTGATACACTGCTTTCGGCTTTAACCAAGATTGTCCTTCCTGCAATAATTCATCTATTAAATCATTTAATTCATGTGCTCTCTTATCTCCCTCTTTCAAAAGCTTCTTCACATTTCCTTTTAATCCAAGGTGATGCCCAAGTAGCATTTGTCTATTTAAAAATGGAGCGAGATGAAGGGCCGGAATATCGCGTAATACAATTCGTTTTGTTGAATCAGGCACGATAACTTCAGCCTTCGGTAATGGCTCAATTACTGCTGGAATTTCTACTTTCTTCTCCTCTTTTTTTACGATATGAAGATGACGTTCTTTTTTATCCTGTTTCATCTTCTCACGCTCTTCTTCTTTTTGAAGCTTATTAATAATATCGAGCCCCGTCATCGCATCACTCGCATAACAAACGAGCCCTTTATATGATGGTGAAATCCGATTATCTGTAAACTTTCTCGTTAACGCTGCACCACCTACAACAATGGGAACATCAATATTTGCTGCTTTTAAATCTTCAGCAGTCGTTACCATTTGTTGCGCTGATTTTACTAATAAACCGGAAAGGCCTATAATATCCGGCTTCTTTTCTTGTACTTCTTGAACAATTCGATCCGAACGTACATTAATTCCTAAATTAATAATCTCATATCCGTTATTTGCTAAAATAATTTCAACGAGATTTTTCCCAATATCATGCACGTCACCTTTTACAGTTGCTAATAATACTTTCCCTTTTTTCGCACTATCACTAGATTCCATATGTGGCTCTAAATAGCTTACAGCAGCTTTCATACTTTCAGCACTTTGCAATACTTCAGCAACAATAAGTTCATTATTATTAAATAGTCGTCCTACCTCATCCATCCCTGTCATAAGCGGACCGTTAATAATATCAAGAGGTTTTCTTCCTTCTTCAAGCGCAAGACTTAAATCCTCGTGTAATCCTTGTTTCGTACCTTCTACAATATAATTTGCTAGTCTTTCATCAAGCGTTAACGTTTCTTGCACAACGATATCTTTCTTTTTAGCAACTCGGTAAAAGTTTGTAAATTCTTCTAACGTCTCTTTCGTCGTTTCAAACAGTAGTGCATCTGCAAGGCGTTTTTCTTCCTCTGGAATCGACGCATAGCGTTCTAATTTTTCCGTATTCACAATCGCATAATCTAACCCTGCTTTCGTAGCATGATATAAAAAGACTGAATTTAATACCTCACGTCCAGCCGGTGGTAAACCAAATGATATGTTACTTACCCCTAAAATCGTTAAACACTCTGGTAACGCTTCTTTAATAAGGCGAATTCCTTCTATAGTCGCTGCTGCTGAACCAATATATTCTTCATCACCTGTCCCTACCGGAAACACAAGTGCATCAAAAATAATATCTGACGGGCGTATCCCATACTTCTTTGTAAGTAATTCATAGCTTCTTTTCGCAATTTCTATCTTTCGCTCCGCACTAACCGCCATACCGTCTTCATCAATTGTTCCTACAACTATAGCAGCACCATACTTCTGAAGAAGCGGTGTCACTTTTTTAAATCGTTCTTCTCCATCTTCTAAATTAATTGAATTAATAACAGCTTTTCCTTGAATATAAGTAAGAGCTCGCTCCATCACATTTTCATCTGTTGAATCAATCATAATCGGTACTTTTAAAACTTTCGTAACTTCTGCTAAGAAGTTTTCCATATCTTCTATTTCATCGCGATCAGGATCTGCCATACAAATATCAATAATATGAGCATTTTTCTTCACTTGCGCTCTTGCCACTTCAGCAGCCTCTTCAAATTTCCCTTCTGCTACTAATCGTTTAAATTTACGTGACCCAATAACATTCGTTCTTTCACCTACAAATAACGGTCTCATAGACTCATCATATTGCAGTGCTTCTAATCCACTAATTCCATGTCCTTCTCTCTCATGATGGTTACGAGGCTTAAGAGATGCTAGCGCGGATTTCATTGCTTTTATATGTTCTGGTGTCGTGCCACAACAACCACCAATAATATTAACCCATCCTTCTTCAGCAAATCGCTTCACCTTTTCAGCAAGAGAAGATGGAGATTCATGGTAATGTCCATCTTCATCAGGAAGACCTGCATTTGGATAACAAGAAATGTAACACTCCGATAAATCAGATAGTGAACGAATATGGTCCCTCATAAACTCCGGACCAGTCGCACAGTTTAACCCAACAGATAATGGTTTCATATGTTCTACTGATAAATAAAAAGCTTCAATTGTTTGCCCAGCCAGAGTCGTTCCCATTGGCTCAATCGTACCTGAAATCATAATAGGAACCGTTTTTTTCAGTTCTTCAAAAGCAGCTTGAATTCCAATATAAGCTGCTTTCACGTTACGCATATCTTGACTCGTCTCAACGAGTAATACATCAACTTCTCCTTTTAATAATCCTCGTGCCTGCCTTGTATAAGCTTCAATCAATTCTTCAAAAGTCACACCACCAGTAACACTAATTGCTTTCGTTGTTGGTCCCATCGCTCCCGCAACATATACTTCATTCCCGCTTTCTTTAACAGCTTGCTTCGCCAAAAGTGCTGCCTTTTCATTTAGTTCTTCATCTAAATGAGACAGCTCATAATCACTTAGTACAATATTCGTTGCCCCAAATGTATTTGTTTCAATAATATCCGCTCCAGCTTCAATATAAGCTTTATGAATCTTTAAAATAACGTCTGGTCTTGTTTCCACTAAATATTCATTACAGCCCTCGTACTCTTCTCCTCCGAAATCTTCAGCAGTTAAATCCTCTTGCTGAATCATTGTCCCCATTGCACCATCTAATATTAAAATGCTATTTTTCAATTTTTCTTCTATACACTTCATCAATTAATACCTTCTTTCACTTCTTGCTTTTCTCTTACATATTTAACAAGATGTTCTGTAATTTCATACTTTAAAAATGGTGTAATAAGATAAATACCATTAAAATATTTCATCGCTGCGTCGACCAATTCTTGTGAAATGCGAATCCCTTCCTCAATTGCTGCCTCTTTCGTTTCATGTCCATCCATTCTCTCTCTTATTTCTTCAGGAAGAGTAATACCCGGCACCTCAAAATGAAGAAAATCTGCATTCCGCTTACTTACTAACGGCATAATTCCAATAAAAATAGGTTGTTCCAAATGCTTTGTCGCTTCA
>NZ_KV827816.1:513452-595575 GCF_001836235.1 Bacillus sp. HMSC036E02
GTCGCTTCATACACTTCTTCAATTAACTTGATATCGTAAATTGGCTGAGTTAAAAAATACTCCGCTCCAGCATCTATTTTTCGTTCCATTCGCTTAACCGCTGCTTTTAAGTGCCTCACGTGAGGATTAAATGCGCCGCCTACAGAAAACCTTGTCGCCGGTCCAATTGATTTCCCTAAAATTGAACGTCCATCGTTCATTTCTTTAATCATTTTAATAAGCTCAATAGAGGATAAATCATATACAGAAGTGGCACCGGGAAAATCACCAACGCGCGCTGGATCACCAGTTAAAGCTAACACTTCTTCCATCCCTAACGCCGATAAACCTAACAAATGAGATTGTAGTCCAATGACGTTATGATCTCTACACGTTAAATGCGTCAATACTGGGATATCATGCTTCGTTAATAACGCACCCATCGCCATATTAGAGACACGAGGCGATGCTAATGAATTATCTGCTAGAGTAATAGCATCTGCTCCCGCTCTTTTTAACGCTCTTGCTCCTTCAAAAAAACGCTGTGTATCTAACGTTTTCGGTGGATCTAATTCCACTACAACTGTCGTTTGTTTTTTTGCTTTCTCTGCTAGAGTGACGTGAGCCTTCGAACGTTTCTCATGCGTATGAACGACTTTTGGCCTTTGAATCGTTTCTTTTTCGATTACAGGGGTAATATTCGCAACAGCGCGCTTCATACTTTGAATATGTTCTGGAGTCGTACCACAACAGCCACCCAATAACCGAATACCTTGCTCAATAAATTTCGGTGTCATTGCTTCAAAATAAGCTGGACTTCCCTCATATACGTAACGTCCCTCTACATAATTCGGGAGACCTGCATTTGGGTATGCTGATAAATAGCCATTTTGCGGAATCGATATCATTTTGAAAGCTTCCGTCATATGAAGCGGCCCCAGTTGACAATTCAATCCAACAACATTTGCACCGTAATCTATAAACTGCTTTAATATTTCATTGACATCATTTCCATTTTGAGTCGTACCTGCTTCATGTAACGCTAATTGCGCAACAATCGGAATATTCGTTTGCTTACGCAACACTTTAACAGCATGAAGTAATTCAAATTCATCATAAAAAGTTTCTAATAGTAATCCATCAACCTGTTCTTCTAGTAAAGCCCCCGCCTGTTCAAGTAACATAAACTCCCTTTCCATATCAGTCGTTGTAACAGCTCCGATATGTTTCATACCACCAATTGTTCCTAAAATTGCATTTTTATCTGTCACAGATGCTTTCGCCAATTTCACTGCCGCTCTATTAATTTTTGTAACTTGATTTTCTAAACCATACATACGTAATTTCGCCTCATTTGCTCCATACGTATTCGTTTGAATTACATCTGCTCCAGCAGCTACATATTGTTTATGAATGGATATAATTAGATCTGGATCAGATACGTTCAATTCTTCAAAGCTACTTTGCAAACCATGTGAATGCAATAACGTTCCAACCGCACCATCACCTATTACAATTCCTTTTGATAATAAATCTAGTAATTTCACGAATCTCCCTCATTTCTATCAATATAAAAACCCCCTCTTCACTTTGAAGAGGGGGACATAATTGTTCCTCCTCTTATTATGCAAAACATTCGTTTTGCAGGTATTAGCACCGTTTCAAACATTTCGTTTGAAGGTTGCCGGGTTTCACAGGGCCTTTCCCTCCACCGCTCTCAATAAGAGTTGTCTTTATTATTTTATTTATGTAGCTAAAAGGAAATGCGTTCCCCTTTTAACAATGTTTGTTAATTTTTTAATAAATTTAGCATGCACAAAATTAAAAGTCAATGACACTTGCGGAAAAATAAAAATTATTTAAAATAAAGTTGCAATTCAATTATCTTTTATTGTAAAGTTAAAAACATAATAAAAATTTCATACGAACATTCTTATCTAGAGAGGTAGAGGGACTGGCCCTGTGACGCCTCAGCAACCATTAACATTTTGTTAATAAGGTGCTAATTCCAGCAAATTGTGAAAGATTTGACAGATGAGAAGAAGACTCTATTCAAACCGAAAGCCTTCTTCTTAGAAGGCTTTTTTTATTTTATATTCACTTAATGTTTCAATTTAAAAAGGAGGAATTTTCACATGTCAACAATCGAAACAAAACTAGCACAAATCGGAAATCGTAGTGAAACTACAACTGGAACGGTTAATCCACCAGTTTATTTCTCAACCGCTTATCGCCACGAAGGAATTGGTAAATCTACTGGCTTTGACTATTCACGAACTGGTAATCCAACTCGCTGTCTTTTAGAACAGGCGATCGCAGACTTAGAATATGGCGAACAAGGTTATGCCTGTAGTTCAGGGATGGCGGCTGTTCTCCTCGTCCTTTCTCTATTCCGCTCTGGAGACGAACTTATTGTATCTGAAGATTTATACGGGGGAACGTATCGATTATTTTCTGAGCATGAAAAAAAGTGGAATGTTCGATGTAGATACGTAAATACACAGTCTATTAAACAAATTGAGCAAGCTATCACAACTGAAACGAAGGCTATTTTCATAGAAACTCCAACTAATCCATTAATGCAAGTTACTGATATTGCTGCTGTCGCAACTGTAGCGAAAAGGCACGGACTACTTCTTATTGTAGACAACACATTCTACACACCTTATATACAGCAACCATTAACAGAAGGTGCTGACATTGTACTTCATAGCGCAACGAAATATTTAGGGGGACATAACGATGTACTAAGCGGGCTTGTCGTTGCAAAAGGAAAGGAACTTTGCGAGGAAATCGCTCATTATCATAATGCATCAGGTGCAGTTTTAAGCCCATTTGACTCATGGTTATTAATTCGCGGTATGAAAACGTTAGCGCTTCGCATGAGACAACATGAAGAAAATGCGAAAGCAGTTGTTGCGTATTTAAATGATGAAGACGGGGTGACAGATGTATTTTATCCAGGAAGAGGCGGCATGATTTCATTCCGCCTTAAAGATGAAGCTTGGATTAATCCATTCTTACAATCTTTATCCTTAATTACATTTGCCGAAAGTCTTGGTGGTGTAGAAAGTTTAATGACTTATCCAGCAACGCAAACACATGCTGATATTCCTGAAGAAATTAGAACAGCAAACGGCGTATGCAATTGTCTTCTTCGATTCTCAGTTGGCATTGAAAATAGTAACGATTTAATTCAAGACTTAAAGCAAGCCATTAAACTCGTAAAAGAAGGTGTAAGAATATGAGCTATTCTATAGATACACTCTTACTACACAACCAATATAAACATGACTCGCAAACAGGCGCTGTGAACGTTCCTATTTATAACACATCAACTTTTCACCAGTTTGATGTAGATACGTTCGGAAAATATGACTATAGCAGGTCAGGAAATCCAACTCGTGAAGCTCTTGAAGATATCATTGCTTTATTGGAAGGCGGAACAAAAGGATTCGCCTTTGCATCAGGCATTGCAGCGATTTCCACTGCATTCCTCCTTCTTTCACAAGGTGATCACGTACTCATTTCAGAAGATGTGTACGGAGGCACTTACCGAGTGATAACTGAGGTACTCTCCCGTTACGGTGTTTCACATACATTTGTTGATATGACCAATTTAGAAGAAATAAAACAAAACATGAAACCAAATACAAGGCTCTTTTATGTAGAAACACCTTCTAACCCACTTTTAAAAGTGACAGATATTCGCGAGGTTTCTAAACTCGCAAAATCTATTGGCGCTCTTACTTTTGTTGATAATACATTTTTGACACCACTATTCCAAAAACCACTTGAACTTGGAGCTGATGTCGTTCTTCATAGTGCTACAAAATTTATTGCTGGTCATAGTGATGTTACTGCCGGATTAGCAGTAGTAAAAGATGCAGAACTCGCTCAAAAGCTTGGATTTTTACAAAATGCATTCGGTGCTATTTTAGGACCTCAAGATTGTTCTCTCGTACTTCGCGGTCTAAAAACATTGCACGTACGCCTCGAGCATTCAGCTAAAAATGCCAATAAAATCGCACATTATTTACAAGAGCACGCTAAAGTACAAAATGTCTATTATCCGGGATTACAAACACATCTCGGATTTGATATTCAACAATCTCAAGCAACATCAGCTGGAGCGGTCTTATCGTTTACTTTGCAGTCAGAAGATGCACTCCGCCAATTTTTATCAAAAGTAAAATTACCTGTTTTTGCAGTTAGTTTAGGAGCTGTAGAGTCAATTCTTTCTTATCCAGCAAAAATGTCACATGCAGCACTGTCGCAAGAAGCTCGTGATGAAAGAGGAATCTCTAATTCATTACTTCGGTTATCAGTCGGTCTTGAAAATGTTAACGATTTAATATCCGATTTTGAAAATGCCCTTTCTTATGTAGAAGAACCTGTAAATGCATAGAGAAAAAGAAGATATGAGATTAGGTTTTCATATCTTCTTTTTCTGCGTTTTAGTTATATTCATTTGAATTTCTTCTTTTCTTATAGTCCATAAAAAAATAAAAGTATATCATCTATTTCTAAATAATGGATTAATTGATATATTAAGAAATAAAAAGGGGTGAAAATAATGGATATTTGTTCAGATATTTTAATCGTTATCGATTTACAAAATGGCGTATGTTATAGCGAGGAGCATTTATTTGATTTACAGAACTTACTAACAAAAGTAAATAAAAGAATTTATTCATACAGAAAATTAAATAAACCAATCCTTTTTGTTCAACATTGTGATGATGATTTAGTACCCGAGAAAGAACTTTGGGCTATTCATACCGATTTAGATGTTCAAGAACAAGATTTTTTTGTAAGAAAAACACATGCAAATTCATTTTATAAAACAAACTTAAAAGAAATTTTAGATCAATTATCTGTAAATTGCATTGAATTTTGTGGCGCCCAAACAGAGTACTGTATGGATGCTACGATTAAGTTTGCCCACGGACTAGGATACGAAAACTTTATGGTACAGAAAACAACCTCTACGTTGAATAATCCTTTTATGTCCGCAAAAGAGACAATTGATTTTTATGAGAACATATGGAATCACAGGTTTTTAACGTTGCTAAAAGATGAATTTTAGAATAAATGACTAATGACTTGATCATCCTAAGATTTATCAGCTGTAAGCAAATATTTCATTATCACCATAAAGAAGCGAATTACATTCAGCTTCTTTTCTTTTAACCTGTTTTATATTCTATATATATCATTATAATTCCTTTGTCATATTATTTTAAAAATTTCGTATATTCATTTGAAAGAATAAGAAAATCATGATAAAATTGTGTTACAAATATATCTATATCTTTCAATTTTTAAAACGCATCGAAATTTTCACCCAAAAATGTCATTTTACAAAAACATGCTAATTTACCTATTTTATTTACATCAGGGTCTCTTTTCTTACAATTTCTTTACTTTAGGACTTTTTTTCTGCAACAACTATTTTCTTTTCTTTAAATTTTTGGTATGTATAGTATGGTATAATAGCTCACACGGAGGTGGAAAAGAACATGTTAGAAACCTTTCAAAAAGAATTAGAACTATATGAAAGTAATGCAGAATTATTAAAAGTGCTAGCTCATCCTGTTCGTTTATGTATCGTAAAAGGATTAATCGAGCGCGGTCCAAGCAACGTTTCTACAATGTATACTGGCTTAAACATGCCACAATCTACAATTTCACAGCATTTAGCAAAATTAAAAAGCGCTAAAATCGTTTCTAGTGAAAGAAAAGGATTGGAAATTTATTACAAAGTAGAGAATGAAACAATCATTCAACTCGTTCGCGTATTATTAGGTTAGGGACTAATAATCGAAGAAAAAGAACGTATTCTATATTTTTCATCTCATATCTTTAATATAAATATATATCATGAGAGGAAATATATAATACTACATAAGTCGTATTAAAAAACAAGACACAGTATATACTGTGTCTTGTTTTTTATATTGTTACATATCGATCCAAATGTAAATGTTGCATATCTTTTGTATGTATAACAACATCAAATGCACTCCCTACTCCTCCATTCAAAATCATAGAACGAACGGCTCGATTTTGTTTTTGCGTTTCAGAAAAAGGATTCATATCTTGATGGCTCGTAAGCTGTTCTAATATCCCTGCAGCTAACAAGAACTCAGATTGTTTCTTATGCCATACTGCACTCATTCCTTGCATACTAAACATCTCCTTTAGCTCGTCCCAATGAATATGAGTAGTAAGATCCATTTCACCTGGATGCGCTAGTGGGTTACGTATTAGCTTATGCTGATAATACCCTCGCAAACTTCCTTCACGGTGTGCTGGATGCATCCATTCTTCTTTTGTGTATCCGTAATCAACTGTAATACATATACCTTTTTGAAACCATTTCGCAATTTCTTTTATATACTCCTCCATCACAATTGGTACTTCAAAACGTTGCCCTTCAGCAATATGAATATTATATTTCAATAAATAGCAACCAATTCTTTTATCTAACGGCCTACATACTTCTGAAAGGTTTCCTTCCTCTGTATATGTAATACGTACTTCATACAACATACCATTTCTTTTCTCAATTATTTCAACAGGAAATGCATCAAACAACTCATTCGAAAAAAGAATTCCCTCGAAAGAATCTCCCATTTCACTATAGGAGGTATAGTACGATACATTAGAAAATGAGCCAAGGTGCTCCTGCTGTAATTTTCTATGAAAAGGGCTCACTTCAATCATTGAATAGTTTAAATCAATAAAGGTTTTTGGAGATAATTGCTTCCATTCTTGTAAAACATCATAGGCAAACTTCCCTGTTCCTCCGCCAATTTCACAAATATTCGGAGCAACTTCACCATTTTCAACAAGACGAATAAAAAGTTTAGCAAAAGTTTTTGCAAACACAGAGGATACGTTGCTACTTGTAAAAAAATCCCCTTGTCTTCCAATCTTTTCACGTTCTTTCATATAATATCCATGACCTTCTGTATATAATACAAGGTTCATATACGTACTATATGAAATTGAATAATCCTTTTCTTTCCCCATCCATTCTCTTAAAATGAGCTCCATTCCCATAATGACTCCTTATTGTAAAAACGGATTATTTTCTTTTTCAAAGCCAATGCTTGTTTCTGGACCATGTCCACATAAAACCGCTGTTTCATCTGGTAATACAAATAATTTCTCTTCAATACTTCCAATTAATTCAGCGAAACTTCCACCAGGTAAATCTGTTCTTCCAATGCTCATTTGGAACAATACATCTCCTGAGAATACAGCATTCGCCTCTTTACTATAATAAGAAATACTTCCTGGAGAATGTCCTGGTGTCTCAAAAATTTCAAAATTAAATGATCCAATTGTTAATGTACCTTCTGCATCAATAATATGATCCGCTGGTTTTGCTGTAATACTGCGGTTCATCATAAAAATTTGAGAGCCGTTTACAGTTGCATCTCCTAACCAATCTGCTTCTTCTTTATGTACGTACACAGGAATATGAAAAGTGTCTCTTACCGCATCAACAGCACCGATATGATCAAAGTGAGCATGTGTTAATAAAACAGCTAATGGTTTTAATTGTTCTTCTTGTAAATATGTAACGAGCTTTTCACCTTCATGACCAGGGTCAAAGATAATGCACTCTTTTTGATCGTTCATTAAAATATAAGCATTTGTTTGTAATGGGCCTAACGGCATTTGTATCCATTTCATATGAAAATCTCCTCCAGTTATTAAACTTACTTTTAATGATACAACATTTCTTTCTCTGAGGAAAAGAAAGGATGCTATCTCGACAATCATTTTTAAAACATGTACAATATAAAAGAGTAAATATTCCAAAAACTCATAATAAGAAATGGGTAGACAGAGGAGGATATTGTATGGGCCTTGTTATTATTTTTACACTTGTCACTCTGTTAGCTGTATTTGCTACGCTTAGAACACTTCGTGAAAAAAACTTTTTCGCGAGCGGCTTTGCAATTGCAACTGTACTCGTTTTCGGATGGTTTACGATCATGACTGTTCTATATAACGGGTATCCACCAGCAGCTTAATTCGTTTACACTTTATTCTTCATCGAGATTTCACACAAAAAGAGGAAGGGTTCCCCCTTCCTCTTTTCATATTTCACAACTTATATCATCTTCGCTTCGTATTTGTGCTTTTTTACAAGCCAAGCTCCTCCGATAACACCTGCATCATTACCCAGTGTTGCAATAGCTAACTTCGTGCTCTTTACAGCACGTGAGAAAGCGTATTGCTCGAAATAGCGTTGAATTGGTTCTAATAGCGCATCTCCAGCTTTAGACACGCCTCCACCAATAACAATTTTCTCTGGGTTCAATGTACTAGAAAGGTTCGCTACAGCTAATCCTAAATAAGAGGCTACTTTTTCTACTACTTCACCTGCTAATTCATCACCTTGTCCAAGTGCTTCAAAGACATCTTTTGATGTAATACGTCCTTCTTCAGCTAACATAGAACGCAACATGCTCTCTTTATTAGTCTCTTGTATTTTTTGCATAGCAACACGTACAATACCTGTCGCAGATGCTACTGTTTCTAAGCAACCAGACTTCCCGCAATTACATGGGAAAGCATTTTCTGTAACGACTGTAATATGTCCAATCTCACCAGCAGCACCACTCACGCCGTGTACAATCTCACCATTGGCGATTACACCACCACCAACGCCCGTACCAAGTGTCATACAGATTAAATCTTTTGCACCTTCACCAGCACCTTTCCACATTTCACCAAGCGCTGCTAAGTTTGCATCATTATCAATAACAACAGGTAATCCTGTTTCTACTTCTAATAAATCTTTTAGCGGATAGTTTTTCCATCCTAAATTAACCGCTTCATAAATCATTCCAGACGCCACATGTACAGGACCAGGAGCTCCCATACCAATACCAATTAACTTGCTCTTCAATTCGCCTAATTCTTCTAGCTTTTTATCAATTGCTTTCGCAACATCAAGTGTAATATGTTTTCCTTGCTCACCTGTATTCGTAGGGATTTCCCACTTATGTAAAATTTCACCGTATACATTAATAAATGCTAATTTAATCGTTGTACCACCAAGGTCAACACCAACTAACCATTTCTCTTCCATGTTGCTTACCTACCTTTATCTAATTCTTATTTAGCTCTTTTTGAATTTCTTGCTTCAATAAAAATAAAGCTGTTTGATAGTCTTGTGGATCGATTAGCTGTGATTGATTTAATTCACGCAATTCATCTTGCATTAATTGTAAATCAGCAATTCGATCTCCCGTATAAATAATCGTACCAAATTTCTTTAGCAATTGCTGAATATCATAAATAGATACCATTTCATCACCCTCTATGCTCACTTACTATAAAAAATTATAATAAGAAAACGTTCACATATTTTATTATAATCAAGAAGAAAAAGTCTCGTCAATTTTTATTTGTCTATACAAGCTTATTTGTAAGCATTGTTCCTTTTTCTGTAATAATTTTTTCTATATTTTTATCAAATGGCTCTACCGGAATGTGTTTTACCATTTGAAAATCATACGCTAATGATAGCGTTTTCCCTTTATAATGCACGAGATAACGATCATAATAGCCACCGCCGTACCCAATTCGCTCTCCTCGTTCTGTATAAGCTACGCCTGGGACAATTTGAAGATCAATTTCATCCATATTCACTTCTTCCGTAAGCCCGGGAATCGGTTCACGTAAATTCATATACACCGTTTCTAATTGATTAAAATTATTAATTTGTCGGAAAGACATCGTTCTTGTTCCTTTATTACACTTAGGAACTACAACTTTCTTTCCTTCTTCCCAAGCTTTTTCGATAATAGGATATGTATTCACTTCATTTTCCATTGAAAGAGTAATTCCAATTGTTTTAGCTTCAACCCACTCTTTTTCCGCATACAACGAAAATGCAATCTGTTCTGATAAAGTTGTATACTGTTCTTCTGATAAAGAATTCATGTGTTCTATTATTTGTTTACGCAAACGTACTTTCTCTGCTTTCACACACTCTCCCCCTTACAGTGACACTTTACTCTATGCTGATAGTGTATCACTTTTAACATAGGAATCGAATAAAAAAAAGAAACAGTAGGAAAATATTCCTACTGCTTACTTTGTTTCACGGTGTAACGTAGACTTCTTGTCACGCTTGCAATACTTTTTAAGCTCGATACGCTCAGCGTTGTTACGTTTATTTTTCTTTGAGATATAGTTACGATCTCCGCATTCTGTACATGCTAGAGTAATATTCACACGCATTCTTATTTCCCTCCAGTACTAATAACTTAAATCAGACTATACTATAATACCACTTTTAAAATAAAAATTCTACACCTTTTGATATTGTCTAATTTTTTCTATAAGATTTTTCATGTTTTCCCTTGCTATTACTGGGTTTCTAGCATGTGAATACACCAAAAATTTTGGTTGTTTTGTGTCAGAAACGATATAAGACCACTCTTTTTCAGTATATTTGAACTGTACTCCTTCAAATATACCTTCTCCCTTCCTTTCTATATCATCCAATAATTTCCTCATAATTTCCCCTTTTTCATTCCATGAACATACCACTTCATCATAAAGTAAATAGAGCGGAGGTGATTGCTCCACTATGCTGAGAAACGTTTTTCCTTGCAATGCTATTAGCTCAAATAATTTTCCAATCCGATATAAAATATCTCGCTTCCACCTTACTTGAAACGCCTTTCTTTCATCCTGCGTATAAAATAGAAGATAACATTCCCCTAACTTCAAAGACATTGGGTAAATATTTCCTGTCGATTCGAGTAAGAAATCTGGAATATCTACCTCTTCCAAATCTGTACCTTGGTAAATATTACTATGTTTATCGTATAACTCGAAATGATTTCCTTGCTCAGAAAATATAAGAGCCATATTCGCTTTACTTGATTTCATCAAAGCTTTCACATGATCTTTTTGTTCGCTTGCATAAATCCATGTAACTGTACAACCAAGTCTTTGCAGAAAGAGCATAAGTAAATGTTGCAACGTATCATTTCTCTTATTAATAAGAAGATGAAACTTCTGCATCTGTATTTTCTCGATATCAATATGCTCCAATATAACTTCTATATACTCATTCATAGAAACATGAACCAGCTTATTACACCCCATTTCTTTCTCCATCACGTAATAAAACAATTCGGACATATATACTTGTTCTATCTCTTTTTGCTGCTTATACGTTAACGGCATGCCAGCTTGACCGTATAACTTTATAACAATCTCATTCTCATTCTCCACTTGAATGAAAACACCACCTGCACATTGCAAATGATGAACACTATATTGAAAAAGTGACTCGTTCATTTCTTTACATTCCATCGTATGAATCCCTATACCATGAATAGCATGTAAAAATAAATTTTTATAAGAGGTTGTTTCTATATTTTCTTGACTTCCAATTAATATACTTTCTCCTTTTTTAAAAAGAGAACCATACGCCATCGCAATCTTCACGATAAACTGGGGAGTAATTTCAACATTCCCTCTTCCTACAATGCGGCTTTTTTGTAACCACCCTGCACTCATTTCACTCTCTTGAATACCAGCCGCTCCTACTATCGAATGACTATCAATCGCCTTATAAGGCCATACTTTTCCTTTTTGCTTAATTACCGTACTTCTCCCGATATGACAGTGATCCGCTACAACGCTTTTTTGAAACAGTGTAACATCATCTTCAACTATTGTACGCTCTCCTATTGTCGTTTCTAATAGTTCACAATACTTCCCAATGTGGGCATTCGCAAAAACAATACTTTTTTGAAGATGAGAATAACTTGAAACGATACTATTTTTCCCAATAATAGAATATGGCTCAATTACAGCTCCTGTACCAATCTTTACTCCTTCTCCAATAAAAGAGGGGCCATGAATTTTCGTCCCTTTACCAATCGTCACCCCTTCTCCCATCCATACCATCGGTAATACTTCCGTATAAGGAATAGGTACTTGTAACTTTTTCGTTAACAAATCAAATTGTGCTTGTCGATATTGATTAAATGTGCCGATATCTAACCAATAACCTTCTGACAAATATGCGAATAATACATTTTTGTTTGCCAATAACGGAAACACATCATGACTGAAATCACAAAATTGTCTAGGCGGTATGTAAGAAAAGATTTCTGGCTCCATAATATATATGCCTGTATTCACAACATTAGATACTACCTCATTCCAGCCCGGCTTTTCTATATATCGTGTAACCTCCTGGTCTTTATTTATTACAACCAATCCAAATGAGAGCGGATTTTCTACTTCTTTCACAAACATTGTTACCATTCTTTTCTTTTGTTCATGAAACCTAATTCCTTCTGATAATTGAAAGTCAGTTAATGCATCCCCGCTTATCACAACAAATGTTTCATCTAAAAATTGTTCTGCTTGTTTAATACTCCCTGCTGTGCCAAGCGGAGGAGAGTCTTCAAAATAATACAAGTTAACTCCCCATTTACTACCGTCACCAAAATATTGCTTAATGGTCGTACTCATATATTGAACAGTAATTGCAATTTCACGAATACCATGCTGGCGTAATAACTCAATATTATATTCTAAAACTGGTTTTTCTAATAATGGTAACATCGGCTTTGGAGTATTACATGTTAATGGTCTAAGGCGTCTTCCTTTTCCTCCAGCTAAAATAACCCCCTTCATATACTTCAGCCTCCACTTATATAATGTTCAGTAACTTCATATACCATATGTATATTCCCTATCCCACATGAACTAGCAGCATAAACTTGATTAGTTAAACAAATCCTCATTTAGAAGACCATATAATTAAATTTCTCACCTATAAAAACGTACATTTCAAACAACAAGAAAGCGCTTACTATTAATTGTTAAATAATACTTATTAACGACCAACATATATACTAATTTTCCCATTACATTATGATACATCTTATCATCATAAACTAAAGGAAACAACGAGCTTTTTTTGTCATGTTTTGACTAAAAAAAGTAGGTGATTTCCCATCACCTACTTTAATTCCTACTCATTCAATAAATAATGCTTTCCTTTTACTAAATAAAAGACATTTTCAGCAATATTTGTAATATGATCTGCTACACGCTCAATATATCTCGCGACAAATGATAATTGTGTAATTTGCGTAATTGCTTCTGGTTGTTCTGGAACCGAAGATATAAACTCACGAATTGCTTTTCCATATATTTCATCAACGGAATCATCCATTTCAGCAATTTGTTTCGCAAAAGTTAAATTTTCTTGTTCATATGCTTCTAACGCTAAATGCAACATCTCATTTGCAACCGCAAACATTTCATCCAGGTTGTGCAAACTAACAGCCACTTCTTTTTCCCCAAGACGAATTGTAGCCTTTGCAATATTAACAGCATGATCTGCAATACGCTCTAAATCTGTCGCTGTTTTAATTGAAATAAAAATCCTTCTTAAGTCACTTGCTACAGGTTGCTGCTTCGTAATGAGCATAAGCGCAAGATCGTTTATTTCCTCTTCTAAATTATCCATGCGGTAATCACCATCAATGACCTCTAACGCTTTCTCTACGTCCCTTGTATGCAGACCTTCCATAGCAATCAATAAAGCCGCATTTGCTAATTCTCCAAGCTCGATCACCTTTTGCTGTAACGCTTTTAAATCACCTTGAAACTGTTCTCTTACCATTTTTCTTCCCCCTCAATATTATGTGCCATTATATAAAAGTGAAACTTTAATCAACCCTCATCAATCGGGATTTGATAGGCAGCAAGATCCCCTCCCTAACTTCTTTGCTTTCGCTAAATTTTAAGGTGGGGGTCTTACTGCCCGCAAATAGCGGGGTAAATCTCCTACATAGCCTCTTGCGCTTGTAATAAACCTTAAGATAAGGAGAAGTATTAGTTCTCTATTAACAGTAAGATAAAATAAGAAATGCCCTCTGTTAAGAGGGCATTTGCTCTTAGCTTTGAAACGATATCAACCAAAGCGACCTGTAATATAATCTTCTGTACGCTTATCTGAAGGAGTCGTAAATAATTTGTTTGTATCTGTATACTCCACAACTTCCCCGCTTAAGAAGAAAGCTGTTTTGTCTGAAATACGCGCTGCTTGTTGCATATTATGCGTTACGATAACAATACTAAAATCTTTCTTTAGCTCTTGAATTAATTCTTCTACTTTTAATGTTGAAATTGGGTCTAATGCCGATGTTGGCTCATCCATTAAAATAACGTCTGGCTCAATAGCTAAGCAGCGTGCGATGCATAGACGCTGTTGCTGTCCACCAGATAAACCGTATGCATTATCGTGCAAACGATCTTTTAACTCATCCCAAATCGCTGCTCCACGTAAACTTTTTTCAACAATTTCATCTAATGTCTTTTTGTCACGAATACCATGGATTTTTGGACCGTATGCTACATTCTCATAAATAGATTTTGGAAATGGATTTGGCTTTTGGAACACCATTCCTACATGCGTTCTTAATTCTTCAACTGGATATGATTTATCAAATATATTGCGTTCTCTATATTCAATTACACCTGTAGTTCGAACAATCGGTACTAATTCTACCATGCGATTTAATGTTTTTAAGTAAGTTGATTTACCACAGCCACTTGGACCGATAATGGCTGTAACTTCATTCTCATGAATACTTAAATTAATATCTTTTAAAGCATGGTCTTCCCCATACCATAAATTTAAGTTTTTCGTATCAAATACTACCTTCTTTGGCGCAGTCTCGATTTTCTCTTCGTTTTTCACCTGTACATTTACTACTGTTGCTACCATTTGAATTCCCCTTTCATCCACTTCCAACTTATTTTCGATTTCGTAACCATAAAACAAATATATTAATAAATAGCAACAAACCTAACAAAACAATCATCCCAGCTGCTGCTACATACTGAAATTCTTCTTGTGGCCTACTCATCCAATTAAAAATTTGAATTGGTAGAACTGTAAATCTATCAAACATACTAAATGGAACATAATTTGCAAACGCAAGTGCCCCAATAACTAATAGTGGTGCAGCTTCTCCAATTGCTCTTGATATCGCTAACGTACAGCCCGTTATAATCCCTGGGAAAGCATATGGCAATACAATTTGATACATCGTTTGCCACTTCGTAGCACCTAATCCGTAAGAACCCTCTAATAATACACTTGGTACTGATCGAATTGCTTCTTGACTCGCCACAACAACTGTTGGTAAAACGAGTAGACTCATCGTCAGTGCTGCTGCAACTATACTCTCTCCTAAATGAAGAGCATATACAAAAATAGTTAAACCAAGCAATCCAAATACAACGGATGGTACTCCTGCTAACGTTTGATTATTAATCTCTATTATTTTTTTAAATAGAGATTCCTTCGCATATTGCTCTAAATAAAGTGCTGTTCCAACTCCAAATATAAAAGAAACAGGTATAACAATACTCATAAATAATATTGTCCCTGACAAAGCTGCAGCAATACCAGCTTCTTTCGGATTACGTGAAGCGAAATTTGTAAAGAAATTTATTGAAAGATAACTTATACCTTTTTCAACAATTTGAAACAGTAACAAAAACAAAATTACCATTGAAAATAAAATTGCTATATAAAATAACAATTTGTAAATTCGATCTTTTAAAAAGCGTGATGCCATGTTTTTTTGTATTTTTTTATGATTCAACATTCGCATATTATGTCATCCTCCTAAAACGGCGCATAATAGACTGCGAAATGATGTTCATAATAAAGGTAAACAAAAATAACGTTGCACCTACAGCATACATGCTGTAATACGTAATCGTTCCATGCGGAGCATCACCTAAACTTACTTGCACAATATAGGCTGTTAACGTTTGAATAGAATGTGTCGGATCAAGCGATACATTCGGTGTGGATCCTGCTGCAATTACAACAATCATCGTTTCACCAATTGCACGAGAAGCCGCTAATATAATTGCTGCCATAATCCCTGTAAAAGCGGACGGAAACACCACTTGTTTTACCATTTCAAACCGCGTCGCTCCGAGTGCTAATGAAGCTTCTTTCGTCCCTTTCGCCACAGCTCTCATCGCGTCTTCAGATAGAGATGCAACTGTAGGCATCATCATAAATCCGATAACGATTCCTGGACTAATCGCATTAAAAAACTGCAAATCTGGTATAAGCCTTTGTAAAAGCGGCGTAACAATTGTTAATGCAAAAAAACCATATACAATTGTCGGGATACCTGCTAATAGCTCTAACATCGGCTTTAATATTTTCCGTGCACTATTTGAAGCATATTCGCTTAAAAATACGGCACACGCTAAACCGATAGGAATTGCTACAAACATAGCAATTGCAGTTATAAGGAACGTTCCACATATGAGTGGTAATATACCGAATTTAGGGTCTTCAAAAAATGGTAACCATTCTTTCTCCGTCAAAAAGGAGTATAATGATATTTTTTGAAAAAACATGATTGTTTCATTAGAGAGCGTAAAAACAATTCCAAGTGTCGTCACAATAGAAACGCTAGCAATTATTTTTAGTAATAAAGGCACTATTCGATTGATTCGCTGCGTTTTTTTTCTTTGTTTTGTATTTCTTTCAATCAAATGTTGTACAGAAAATGTAATTTGACTTTTGTCATTATGAGCCAAAGATGAAAACCCCTTTCCACCCTGACATTACCTTTTTATTTCTGTTAACATACGCAGCTGTTCATTGTATTTTTCTTTTCGTAATTTTACATACCCGACCTCTTCAGCGAGGTTACCGACATGCTGAATCATAAACTCAACATAGTTTGCTACATTCATTTTATTTCGGATAGATGCATTATTCACATAAGCAAGTAGCGGCCTAGATAACGGCTTATACTTACCTGATTGAATGGTCTCTTTCGTCGGAAATACACCATTTACTTTTATTGCTTTCACCTTATCTCGATTAGCCATATAATAAGCATATCCTACAAAAGCAATGGCATGTTTATCATTCATTACCCCTTGCATAATAACTTGATCATCTTCAGACAAAGAGACTTTTTTTACAATGCGATGATTTTGTAAGATGACATTTTGAAAATAATCATACGTACCAGAGTCTACGCCTGGTGCATAAAACTTCACTTGTTCACGTGGCCATGTTGAATGAATTTGTGACCATCGCTTCTCTCTTCCATCTTCACTCCAAAGTAGTCGTAACTCGTCTACTGACATATCGTCTACCCATGTATTATGGCGATTCACAACAATCGTAAGACCGTCGTTAGCAACCTCAAAAGGTGTGAACTGAATAGAGTTTTTCTTCATTTCATTTTTCTCGACTTGTTTCATTACTCTCGAAGCATTATTTATATCTACTTCTCCTTTACTGAAACGATTAAATCCTCCCCCAGTTCCAGAAATACTGATGGAAATTTTCACGTCTGGATGCACCTTTGTATATTCCTCCGCTACTGCTTCTATAATAGGAAAAACCGTTGAGGATCCATCAACTCTCACTTCTCCCTTATCATTTAAAGCAAATGCAGTAGACATTTCAAAACAGAGGAACCATATTGATAATACGAAAATCTTAATCGGTGTACGCATCCATTTCACGTGTTCTTCCTCCTAGAAGTAACCGGAAATAACAGGATTACAGATATAAGAATACTGCTAAACTATTAATTCGGTTTTAATTGTTTGTAAAAGTTTTGTAAAGTTCCACAAAAATCAACATACGATACAATTTTAATTCAGTAGTAGCTATTCATTTCCTCTGATGATTTCCCTATAAAATATTTATCCCCTATCCCACCATATACAAGTATCATTTATAGGGCCGCGTTTTTTAAATGTTGTATACTTGTCCACATTTATTACACGATATGCATAAACCATAAAAAAAAGCACACTATCTTTTCATATAGTGTGCTTTTTTACAACTTTTTTATTCATCATCTTGATCTTTGTTTTTATTGTCTTTATCATCTTTTGGAGCTTCACCATTTACTTCTTTGTTTTTCAAATCAAAGTAAGCGTCCATAATTTCACGACCAATATATCCATTAATACCAGTCTTATCATCATGTACCCATGGAACGACAACAGAGAATGCTACTTCTGGATCTTCAAGTGGCGCATAACCTACTAATGTTAAGTTATATGTTTCCACACGTTCACCTTTTGCATTTCTACCAATCTCTTTATCTCCACCATACACAGTTTGAGCTGTACCAGTTTTCCCAGCAGCTTTATATTTTGCACCTGTAAAGTACTTTGTAGCTGTACCACCTGAATCATTATACACTTGTCTAAATCCTTCTTGAACACGTTTAATTTGCGATTCTGGCATATCAATACGATTTAATACTTTCGGTTCCATAGATTGAACAACTTTCCCAACTTCATCTGGTTTCACTGCCGGTTGACGAATTTCTTTTACAACTTGTGGTTGCATACGATATCCACCATTGGCAATCGTCGAAATATATTGCGCTAATTGAAGCGGTGTATACGTATCATACTGTCCAATTGATAAATCTAGTAAGAAACCTGGTTGACTACTCTTACCCATCTGACCAGCAGATTCATTCGGTAAATCAATTCCTGTTTTTACACCAAGTCCAAACTGTCCGAAATAATAACGCATCGTATCAAATGCTTTTTGAGGTATATCTAACGTACCACCTCTCACATATGGAACACCGGCGATATTCATCGCTGTTTTAAACATATAAACGTTAGAAGACATTTTTAAAGCTGTAAGGTCATTAATGTATCCCATCGTTTTCCAAGACGACTTCGTAGGTGTACCTTTTAATTTAATTGGTTCATCCAATTGTACTGCCCCTGGTTGAATCGCACCAGTTTGATATCCAGTAAGTACTGTTGCACCTTTTACAGTTGACCCCATCGGATAAGAACTTGTCATGGTACCTAATGCAAAGTCATTTACTTTCGTTTGACCATCTTCGTTAACTAATTGTTTCCCCGCCATAGATAAAACTTCACCATTTTTTGGGTTCATCATTACAACAAATGCGCGATCTAAAAGAGGTTCACTTCCTTTAAACCTCATTAAATTCTTCGCAAGAATATCTTCCACGCGCTTTTGTAATTCCATATCAATTGTTAAGTTCAGGTCATTACCACTTTGTCCTTTTGATACATTAATCGTTTCTAAAATATTACCGTTTTTATCTGTAACATTTCTAACTTCTGCTTTCGTACCATGCAGGCTATCTTCATACTGTTGTTCAAGATAACTTTTTCCTACTCGGTCATTTCGATTGTAATCACGAACAAGATAGTAATCTAGTCTTTCTCTCGGTAAGCCTTCATCAGATGTCGACACCCCACCAAGTACACTTCGGAATAAATCATCGTACGTATATTTTCGCTCCCAATCAACATTCGTATCTACACCTGGTAATGCTGCTAGGTTTTCACTAATAATCGAATATTCCTTTTCTGTAGCATCCTTTTTAATAACTTGAGGTGTCATTGCATATCCGCCGTCCATCTTACTCTTAATCGCTAGTATTTCTAGATCTTTGGCGGATAATTGATTAATCTCTTCTTCTGTTACACGACTTCGCTGACGCTCGTCTAATTCTTTATCATCAATTTTTTTATCTTTAAACTCTTGACGATCTTTATTCGTAATTTTTTCTTTAGCTTCCTCTTTATGCATAGCAAGCCAATAATCTTTTTTATCGCGATCTGTTAATTTATCTGTCGGTACTTCAATCAAATCTGCTAGCTTTTTCGCTGTTTCTAAGCGATCCTCTGCAGTTGATCCTTTCATTTTTGTAAATGTAATAGTACGAATGGCTGCATTATCTACTACAGGTCGCCCATAACGGTCAAATATTTTCCCACGCGGTACAGGATTACTTATCGTTGAGTTTTCTTTCTTCTCCACTTCATTCTTATATTCTTCACCGCGAACAATTTGTACATATCCGAGCCTTACAATAACCGCGGAGAACATTAAAAACACGCAGAAAAACAACACGTTTAATCGAAAAGGAACGTGGGTCTTTTTCTTATTTTGCTTCTGCTTCTTGCTCATACAAACCCCCTCTACCAACAGCTATGTAATGTGAAAGGGACACCTTCATACAGGTGTCCTCACTGCTGTCTTACATCTTTTTCTATTCTAGCATAAAACAAACGAGAAGTTAACCTTCTGGTTCAGTTTGGTTTTGCGCGTTCCCTTGCGTTACAACACTTGTTTTACTCGCATTTCCCTCATCATATTTGACATTTTTAACTGCAAAATAAATAAGAAAATGTCCAGCACCTAAAATACATAATAAGTAAGGTAAACTTTTTTCAGGTGGAAAGAATAGTACAGCACATAAAAAACTTAAAATGGAACAGATTCTTCCGGCGTTTAACCATAACTCCCGAACAACGACATATTCCACACGCCATTCTCTCGCATTTTTTGCTCTACCAATTACGTCATATGTCATTGATCCGTACGGAACAAGTAAAATAGGGTATGCAATCGCAATACATGCTGCATAAATAAGTAATTTCGTGTATGTAACATTGAAAATAACTAAAAAGACGACAGCATATAAAATAATGCCTCCAAGTAAAATTGCTTTTTTTCGCCACTCTTTCTTTAACATACGAGCAACTAAGTAATAACATACAAAGGATACAGCAGAGTTCACTAAACTGTATTTCCCTAATGCGAACTCACTATTAGTTGCTAAATAAACATATACTGAAATGACAAAAATAAACGTTCCTTCTCTCAATCCTTGGAAAAAATGAGCTCGTGTAATCTTTCCCCAATTTTTATCAATCCGTCGTTCTTTCAATACTTGCACGATTTCATAACGCCCTTCACATTCTCTTTTAGATAAAAAGAAGCTTAAGACGATAGCAATTGCAAATAGAACTAATGAAAGAAAGAATATAACAGTATAACCACTCCATTTCTCCATACGTGAAATTGTGTATCCTGCTGCTATTGGTCCGATCATCCCAGAGAAGGATGTAAGAAGTCCAAGAAACCCATTAAAGAAATCTCTTGTTTCTGGTTCTGTAATTTCAAATGTCAATAAGTTAAAAGCCAACCAGTAAAAACCGTATCCTACTCCTAAAAGAGCCCCCATTAATAAAATATACTGAGAAGCACTTTTTCCTGCTACTAAGACAACGATAAAAAAAATTGCGAGCGTTCCTACCCCTATTCGTAATAAAATCGAGCGATCGATACGTTTCGCTAATTTCCCCCCTACAAGAAATGTGAGAGGCTGTAATACCACGCTTGCTAAATTATACAAGCCAAGATTCACATAATTTTGTGTTTGTTTCCATAAATAAATATTTACAAACGTATTCGATAAAGAAATTGCGAGCGTGTATAAACCTCCTATAAGGAGCAATAACACTAAATCCCGATTCACTTCAACGTCACCAATTATATGTTTCCATTTCATACACAACTCTCCTTTACTTCATGTTCTAGTCTTCCAAAGACAAGCCCAATTATGTAAAAGGAAAGCATAGAAAAAAGCTAGGGGCTCCCCCCTAGCTTTTTCTATATTTATTACAATTATTTTGCTTCTTGGTAACGTTTTTCAGCAGCGTTCCAATCTACAACGTTCCAGAATGCACCGATGTAGTCTGGACGACGGTTTTGGTAGTTTAAGTAGTAAGCATGCTCCCAAACATCTAAACCGATAACTGGCGTTTTACCTTCAGTTAAAGGAGAATCTTGGTTTGGAGTGCTTGTTACTTCTAACTCACCATTGTTTACTACTAACCAAGCCCAACCAGAACCGAAGCGAGTTGCGCCAGCTTTTGCGAATTCTTCTTTGAATGCATCGAAGCTACCGAATTTTGCTTCAATTGCAGTTGCAAGTTCACCTACAGGTTGTCCTCCGCCATTTGGAGATAGGATTGTCCAGAAGAATGTATGGTTAGCATGTCCGCCACCATTGTTACGTACTGCTGTACGGATTCCTTCTGGTACTTCGTTTAAGTTTGCAACTAATTCTTCTACGCTTTTGTCAGCTAATTCTGCATGACCTTCTAAAGCAGCGTTTAAGTTTGTAATGTACGTGTTGTGATGTTTTGTATGATGGATGTTCATTGTTTCTTTGTCAAAGTGAGGCTCTAAAGCATCATACGCATAAGGTAAATTTGGTAATTCGTGTTTTGCCATTGTTATATTCCTCCCAGTTTATGTATTGCCACTTAAGTGACATACAACTTCATTCTACCCTAATTGCCATAGGGTGCAAACAAATAAATCACATTGTCTTGCTATCATTAAAGTAGCAAAATTCCCACTTCTTTTCAATTAAAATGCTCATATATTCCGTAAAAAAAGCTTCCTTCTACAAGGAAGCTTCCTGCTAACATAATAAACATGTGAAATGGATATGGACCCTGTAGGACTCGAACCTACGACCGGACGGTTATGAGCCGTCTGCTCTAACCAGCTGAGCTAAGGGTCCACAATTATGTATGTAACAACATATCAAATAAAGGAATTCCTATCGGATATGCTCTTTAAGAAATGTAAGATAAATTTACCATATAGAAAAGAAAAGTGTCAATTGTATTTTTCTTATTTAAAAGAAGAAAGTTAATAAAAGAAATTTAGTTATCTCCACTATATGTAAATATAATATATCTTGAGATTCTCTAGATTACTACGTTACAATGATTTTATACATACATAAAGGAAGTGAATCTATGTCCATATTTACCCAATTCGTAAAAAGCATATACTCGCCTAAAGATATGGCGCTATTCCGTTTTCAAAAAATCGGTAAAACCATTTTGTATATTATGCTACTTTGCTTAATTACTACTATTCCAAGAACTTTTTTGTACGGTAGTTTTATCCAAGATGGTGTAAGCATGGTAAATCAAGTCATCGATAAAGATTTACCTGATTTTAAAATTGAAAATGGCGAACTAAAAGCCGATATTGATCAACCTATTGAAAAAGAAGAAGGAAATGCACTTTTCGTATTTGATCCAAATTCAACAGACCTAGAAAAATATCAAAATAAAACAGGTTTATTTGTTTTAAAAGATAAAGTAGTCTCTATGGGAAATGGTCAAATACAAACGTATTCTTATAACGATTTGTTAGGTGCATCTCTTGAGAAAAAAGATCTACAAGAATTTATTTCTTTATTCGATAATATTTATCCAATTTTATTATTTGTTATTGGATTCTTAGTGTACCTATTCCAATTATTCATCACTTTTGTAGGTGTGACTTTACTTGCGTTCATCGGTTCTGCTATGAGCGGTCAACGTAAACTATCCTATAAACAAGTTTGGACACTAACTGCATACAGCTACACAATCCCAACAATCTTCTTTATGATTATGGATGCATGTAAGATTGTCGTACCTGGATCAACATTCATCTATATCGCAGTTGTTTTAATTGTTCTGTACTTAACGATTAAAGAAGTTCCAAAACCGAAAGAAAAATAAGAACGAAAAAAAATGCCTAAATAGGCATTTTTTTTTTGGACAAGCATATATTCCTAGCAAAGGAGTGAAGAATATGAAGAGATTAGGTATATTCCTATTCGTGCTTGTTCTCGGTTATATATTTTATTACGATATAAAAATCGGTACTTTACCGATGTTAAGTTCATATAAAAAAACAACTGCTGCTCAAACGATTAAAAAAGAAAACACAGACAGTCAGCAGAATAAAGAGAACAAAACAGAAAAAGAAACGGATGTATCTTATAAAACAATTGAAGTAAAAACTGGTGAGACAGTTCTTTCTATTACAGAACAAATTAACAAGAAAAAAATTCCTTCCATAGAAAAAGTCATTGACGACTTTAAACAATTAAACAAAAGTACATCTGCTACAAAAATACAAATTGGAAAGTCTTATAAATTCCCCTTATATCAATAAGCTATCACTTAATCCTTGTCAATTACATAAAGGCGCTGATACAATAGTAAAAGTGAAACCGAGTACTTCGGTTTCTATAGCCCTATATCACGTATACTATCATTGATATGAGGGACTAAATAAGAAACTTCTTTTATAAGGAGAGCGATCTATTCGTGAATGAAATGACTCATCGTACAAAAACACGTCCAGTTAAAGTCGGTAATTTAACAATCGGCGGTAATAATGAATTAATTATACAAAGTATGACAACAACAAAAACACATGATGTTGAAGCAACAGTTGCTGAAATTAAGCGTTTAGAAGAAGCCGGCTGTCAAGTCGTCCGCGTTGCCGTTCCAGATGAACGCGCAGCAGATGCTATTGCTGATATAAAAAAACAAATCAACATTCCACTTGTTGCTGATATTCATTTTGATTATCGCCTTGCTTTAAAAGCAATTGAAGGTGGCATTGATAAAGTACGTATCAATCCAGGTAACATTGGTCGTCGCCATAAAGTAGAAGCTGTTGTAAATGCAGCAAAAGAGCGCGGTATTCCAATCCGTATTGGTGTAAACGCTGGTTCATTAGAGCGTCACATTTTAGAAAAGTACGGGTACCCAACTGCAGATGGTATGGTTGAGAGTGCGCTACATCATATTAAAATTTTAGAGGACTTAGATTTCCACGATATTATCGTATCTATGAAAGCCTCTGATGTTAACTTAGCAATTGAAGCATACGAGAAAGCTGCTCGTGCTTTTGATTATCCATTACATTTAGGTATTACAGAGTCCGGAACATTGTTTGCCGGAACTGTAAAAAGTGCTGCTGGTCTTGGAGCAATCTTAAATAAAGGCATCGGAAATACACTACGTATTTCATTAAGTGCTGATCCAGTTGAAGAAGTAAAAGTTGCTCGTGAACTATTAAAATCATTCGGTCTTGCGTCTAACGCAGCAACACTTATCTCTTGTCCAACTTGTGGTCGTATTGAAATTGATTTAATTAGCATCGCTAACGAAGTGGAAGAATACATCTCTACACTTCAAGTACCAATTAAAGTTGCAGTACTTGGTTGCGCTGTAAATGGTCCTGGTGAAGCTCGTGAAGCTGATATCGGTATTGCCGGTGCACGTGGAGAGGGATTATTATTCCGTAAAGGGCAAGTCGTTCGTAAAGTACCAGAAGAAACAATGGTAGAAGAACTGAAAAAAGAGATCGACGTAATTGCTGCTGAAATGGCTGCTGAGCGAGAAAAAGAAAAAGAGACACAAGAACAATAAAAAGAAGGTTGCCACAACATTTGTGAGCAACCTTCTTTTCTACGTAAAAAAGCTCGTCAGTTATATAACCGACGAGCTTTTACTTTGCACATTTTGGACAACGACCATATATTTCAAACTTATGCCCCGTTACTTCATAACCGGTAAAATCTTTATTCATAAAATCCATTGGGCAGGAAGTAATCTCTTTCGTTCCCCCACAATCCAAACAAATAAAATGATGATGATGTTCCATAATAGAACAAGTAAAACGAAAATGTTTTTCACCATTTAATTCCGTTTGTTCTAAAACACCAATCTCAGCAAAAACTGTTAAGTTACGATAAATCGTATCAAAACTAAGCCCCGGATAATCGTCCTTCATATGCTCTAAAACGTCTTTCGCAGTTAAATAACGATTATGTGCTGCAAATAATCTGAGCATCTCTTCTCTTTTTCCAGTATGTTTGTATCCTTTTTCTTTCATTAGGCGTAAAGCTTCTGTTAGATTCATACCTATCCCTACTTTATGCAGTTTTTTTCTTCTTCCATAAAATCGCACCGATTAAAATAAGAACTGCTATCATAACAATTGTACCACCTGGCGCTAGATCAAGTTGATACGAAGCAAACATTCCACCAATTACTGCAATTTCACCAAATAAAATGGAAAAGAAAATTGTTTGTTTAAATCCTTTAGCAATACGAATACTTGCTGCAACTGGTAACGTCATTAATGATGATACAAGAAGAACCCCCACTACACGCATTGATACTGCAATGACAAGAGCAACTAATATAATGAAAATAAAGTGAATCCATTTCGCTCTTAAACCAGTTGATACTGCGTATTCCTCATCAAATGATAATAGAAACAGCTCTTTATATAATAAAATAATTGTCGCAACAACAACAATTGCTACAATACCAATAATAATTAAATCTGTACTTGTTACAGCACTGACACTACCAAATAAATAACTAAATAAGTCTGTGTTAAATCCATTTGCAAGTGAAATGAAAATAACTCCAACCCCCATCCCTGCCGAAAGGATAATTGGAATTGCTAATTCTTGATAGTGCTTATATACAGTTCGTAACTTTTCGATTAGTAGCGCTCCACCAATCGAGAAAATCATCCCCATATATAAGGGGTTTAAAAACCCACCTGTAAAAATGGTTTTTTCAAGTAATAAACTTGCTGCAATACCCGATAACGTCACGTGACTTAATGCATCCGCAATAAGAGATAAACGACGAATAACAACAAACACACCAATTAGCGGTGCAACAAGTCCAATTAAAATACCTGCGTATAAAGAATTACGTAAAAAGTCATATTGTAAAAAATCTTGTATCATTATATCCTCCCGTGATGCTCATGTTCGTGTTCTAAACGATGAACATGATGTCCATATAAGACGGACATTTCTGCATCTTCTAACTCTCGGAACTTCTCTACATTTCCATGGAAATGTAGATGTTGGTTTAGGCATGCAACATGTGTTACTTTTTCAGTAACAGCTCCCATATCATGAGTAACAAGAATTAATGTGATCCCGAGCCTTTTGTTTAAATCCTCTAATATTTCGTAAAAACTTTCCACATTTTTTACATCGATTCCAACAGTAGGCTCGTCCAAAATAAGCAATTCAGGATCACTAACGAGCGCACGAGCAATAAATACACGCTGTTGCTGTCCACCAGAAAGCTCTCCAATGTTACGACCTTGAAACTCACTCATCCCTACATCAGCAATTGCTTTTTCTACCTTTTTCTTATCCTCTTTTGTGAAAAAGCGAAAAAGCCCTTTTTTCGAAACAAGTCCCATTGACACAACTTCAGAAACAGTTGCTGGAAAACCAGAATTGAAACTATTTGCCTTTTGGGATACATAACCAACTTTGTTCCATTCCTTAAACTTCTTACTATCAACGCCAAACACGCGAATGCTTCCTTCTTTTGGCTTTAAAACACCTAATAAACACTTAAGTAGAGTTGATTTACCTGAACCATTCGGTCCCACTAAACCTAAAAAAGCTCCCTTCGGAACTTGCAAATTAATATTTTCTAACACATTCCGATCTTCGTATCGGAATGTTAAACCTTCAATTTCTAATATATTATTCATAGCATCTCACCTATTTTAATTCAGAATGATTCCGATTTATATCTATTTGAATTATAGTACAGCTTATTATAGTTGTAAACCAATCTGCCTAAAATATATCTATTTTTTCAAGAAACCTTACTATTATAACAAAAAGCAGAGAAAAATTCTCTGCTTTCGAAAAATATTCCTATAAACTTTTTAGTGAATAGCCGATTTAAACTTACCACCATTTGTCTCTTGCGTGCTCATAATCGTAACAAACGCATTTTCATCAATTTCATGCACAATTGATTTTAACTTCGTCACTTCTAGACGCGTTACAACTGCATAAATAACTTCTTTTTCTTTATCCGTGTAACCACCTTTCGCTACAAGCTTTGTAGTTCCACGGCCAAGACGATGCAAAATCGCGTTTGATACTTCCTCATATTGATCAGATACAATTAAAACCGCCTTCGTTTCATCTAGCCCTTGAATTACTGTATCGATCGTTTTAAATGCGATATAGTACGTCATAACAGAATACATCGCTTGTTCCACACCAAACACAAATGCTGCCCATGCAAAAATAAATAAGTTCACAAACATTACGAATTCACCAACAGAGAACGGTAATTTCTTCGTTAATAAAATCCCCATAATTTCAGTTCCATCTAGCGATCCACCATGACGAATTACAAGTCCTACACCAAGACCTAAAATAAGACCACCAAACACTGTCGCTAAAATAGGTTCTGTTGTAAATGGTGGTACCGCATGTAACGTTGACTCAATGAAAGCTAACGCTACAATACCAAATGTCGAAGATAACATAAATGTTTTTCCAATTTGCTTATAACCGGAATACATAAATGGGATATTGAGAACAACGACTAAAGTAGAAAAACTTAACCACCAAATGTTAGGAGTAAGATAATCTAATATAAGAGAAATACCAATAATTCCACCATCAATAATTTTATTTGGCATTAAAAATAGTTCAATTGCTACCGCCGCGCATGCTGCTCCAAAAATAATCATAACTAAACGATAAATGAGATGAATAACACTTTCTTTTCGATGTTGCTTTTGCTCCATAAGTCCTCCCTTTACTCTTTTTCTGTAGTTTTGTCCTTATATTATAACATACGCTTCTTTTCCTCATGAAAAAAGAAACTCCATACGAATATGTACAAGCTATATGCTCATATATTTCGATAGAAGAACGCGTGAAGGAGGATAATAAGATGAACCTCATTAAACAAATTGTTAATAAAAAATTAAATCATATTTCTACAAAAGAGTTATTAAAATATAGCAAAGAATATGAAGTTCCCATTACAGCCGCACAAGCTGATCAAATCGTTTTACTTATGAAGGGTAAAAATATTAATATCTACGATAACAACGAGCGACTAGAGCTCTTAAAACAAATCGCAAAAGTAACTTCCCCTGCCACTGCCCAACAAGTAAATACATTATTTCAGCAACTATTAAAATAAGGAGGGGATTTCCCCCTCCTTATTGCGCTTTAATTTTTTCAAGAAGCCCTTCATCAAAAGTGCCGTTTTTCAGCATTTCGATTTCCAATTTGTATGGTGGCTTCTTATCTTTTTTATCTTCCCCTACATACGGTGTTTCAAGAATTTTTGGTACATGCATTAACTGTGGATGATGTACAATGTGATGCAATGCTTTATACCCAATGTGACCAAATCCAATGTTTTCATGACGGTCTTTTCCTGCTCCGCGTACATTTTTACTATCATTAATATGAAGTACTTGTAAACGATCTATACCAACGATCTTATCAAATTCGTTTAATACGCCGTCAAAGTCATTTACAATATCATATCCTGCATCATGCGTATGACATGTATCAAAGCATACAGATAGCTTTTCATTATATTTTACACCATCAATAATTTTTGCAATTTCTTCAAAGCTACGACCGCATTCTGTTCCTTTTCCTGCCATCGTCTCTAACGCAATGTTAACCGTCTGTTCTGGCGTTAATACTTCATTAAGCCCTTTAATAATTTGTTGAATACCAGCATCTGCTCCAGCACCAACGTGCGCTCCTGGGTGAAGAACAATTTGTTTCGCTACACCTAATGCCGATGTTCTTTCAATTTCCATGCGAAGAAAGTCTACTCCTAATTGGAATGTTTCTGGCTTCGTCGTATTCCCAACATTAATAATATAAGGCGCATGGACGATAATTTCCTCAATTCCGTTCAGCTCCATATGTTTTCTTCCTGCTTCTATGTTCAATTCTTCAATTGGTTTTCTTCGTGTATTTTGCGGTGCACCTGTATAAATCATAAACGTTGTTGCACCGTATGAAACAGCCTCTTCACTTGCTGCTAATAACATTTTCTTACCACTCATGGAAACATGAGATCCAATCTTTAACATACAATCACCTCTTCAATATACAATAGATATAATGATAGCATAATTTGTAGAAATATGTAGTGAATTGTTTGTTCACAAAAGATGCACTACACAAATTTATATGACTATTTATACAGACTATACTTTTCATTTAAATTAGCTGGATTAAGTGAAACTTTAATCAATACTTTTCTATCCATATTGATTACACCTCCCACAAATAGCGGGATAAAAAAAAGATAAGGGAAACCCCTTATCTTTTTTTATTGCCATATTTTTTCTTCACTTTGTCACGTTCTGTTGCAAGTTTACGTTTATAGTTTGGTTTTACTTTTTTTGGTTTTTTAATAACTTTCGTTGCCATAACATCAAGTTCGTCATTTGGTTTTTTACGGCTCTTACGACGACGACGCTCACCTAAATCGGCCCACTCATCTCCGCGTAAATCTACATGCTTGAACTCAATATGACGTTGTTTTTCTAAACTATCTAACGCTTCTTCGTTTGCTGGATCATATATCGTCACTGCAATACCAGAATGCCCCGCACGTGCTGTTCTTCCAACGCGGTGAACGAAGAAATCTAAATCTGATGGTAGCTCATAGTTAATAACATGGCTAATCCCTTCAATATCAATACCACGTGCTGCTAAATCAGTCGCAACAATATATTGGAATTCAAGGTCACGAATTTGTTTCATCATTTTTTTACGATCACGTGGTGATAAATCCCCGTGAATTCGTCCAACTTTTAAGCCACGTTCCATTAATCCATCAGCAACTTGGTCTGCCATCTTTTTCGTATTCGTGAAAACAACTGCTAAATACGGTTTAAATTGAAGTAGCATTTTATGCACTAAATCAATTTTATTACGATGTTTAGAAGGCACTAAATAGTGTTCAATGTTTCCAGCTGCAACTTGTCTTGGATTGATATGAATATGCTCTGGATTCTCCATATACTTCTTCAGAAACGGTTTTAGTTTTTGAGGAATTGTTGCAGAGAAAACTAACATTTGCAAGTTTTTAGGCATGCGTGCTGCAATTTTATCTACATCATGAATGAATCCCATATCAAGCATTAAGTCTGCTTCATCGACAATAATCGTATTTGCTTTATGAACAAATAATGCTTGCTCTTCTACTAAATCTTTAATACGTCCTGGTGTTCCAACTACGATATGAGGTTGTTTTTTCAACTTTTCAATTGAGCGTTGTTTATCAGTTCCACCAATTAAACAACGTGCTGTAATCATTTGGTCTTCCGCACAAAACTTTGTTAACTTCACGATTTCTTCGTAAATTTGTTGTGCTAACTCACGAGTAGGCGCTGTAATAACAAGTTGTACTTCTTCACGACTTGCATTAATTCTGTTTAATGTAGGAAGTAAGTATGCATGTGTTTTCCCAGAACCTGTTTGGGATTGTCCAATTACACTTACACCTTTTTTCACGACCGGGAAAATTTTCTGCTGAATTCCTGTCGGCTCTGTAAAGCGTAGTTCACGAACTGCATCTATTAAAAATGGTTTAAAATCATACTGTGTAAAAGTTTGTTGTGTCATAAGTTACACCTTCTTTCTAAAATTTCTACTGCGCGCACAAATCAGTCAAGTCTACATTATATCGAAATCTACAAGTAAAATCCATCTTTAGTTTAGGTTTTCACTTCAAAAACTAACCTTCTTCCCTTTTATTGCATATTGTATGTGTATATACCTAACTGAAGAAAGGAGGATTTCTCACATGTTTCCGAAATCCCCTACAAGGCAAATGTATCCGAATCCAGGGCAGCAACCTTATACACCATATCCAATTCCACAACTACCACCAATGGCACAAAAAAAGAAAGGTTTTCTTGCTAAGCTTTTTAAAAAACACGATCCAACCGAGCCTTTTATGCAAATGGTTCCACCTTACCGACAAATGGAAGGGCAACTGATGATGCATCAGCAACCACCACCGCCGCCACAATATCAACAGCAATATCAGCAGCAATACCAGCAACAATATCAGCAGCAACATCCACAATATCAACCATACATGCAGCAACATCCTGAGCAAATGATACCGCCTCAAATGTATGAATCAAATGAAACGCGCGGCGGCGCAACTACAGCTGCCGCAACAGCAAGCAGTGGCATCGGCAGTTTCTTTTCGAACTTAATTTCGAATCCTACTAATATGATAAACAACATCGAAAAAGTATCCCAAGTCGTTCAATCTGTAGGTCCTGTCGTCGAACAGTATGGTCCTATTATGCGTAGTCTACCAAGCATTGTTAAAATCCTCACCTCTGGAAAAAGTACGGAAGAAAATCAAACGGAAAATGTAACAGAGCCAGTTGAGGTAGAAAGTCCGCCTCCTGCACCTCAAAAAAAGAAACGAAAACGAAAGAAAATAGTGATTGAACCTGTAATAGAAAAAGAATTACCGAAAGAACCAGTTCAACAAACAGCAACAAAACCAAAACTATATGTGTAACAATCCTTTGTTTTCTATCCACTCCTCCTTTATAATGTAAAAGACTATGCACAAAAGTATCCCTTGTTTAGAAGGAGAGGATTACTCATATGAAAATTGTTAAAATTTCCCCTCGTGGTTATTGCTACGGTGTTGTCGATGCAATGGTAATTGCACGTAACGCTGCATTAGATAAATCATTACCGAGACCCATTTATATTTTAGGTATGATTGTTCACAATAAACATGTTACAGACGCTTTTGAAGAAGATGGAATCATCACATTAGACGGTCCAAGTCGCTTAGAAATTTTAGATAAAATTGATTCTGGTACTGTTATTTTCACAGCACACGGTGTTTCTCCAGAAGTTAAACAACGCGCAAAAGAAAAAGGTTTAACAACAATCGATGCCACTTGCCCAGATGTTACCAAGACGCATGACCTTATCGAAGCTAAGAAAGCGGAAGGGTATCATGTCATTTATATCGGTAAAAAAAATCATCCAGAGCCAGAAGGCGCAGTTGGTATTGCACCTGACATCGTTCACCTTATCGAAAGAGCCGATGATTTAAAAACATTAGAAATTCCAACAGATAAAATTTTAGTAACGAATCAAACAACGATGAGTCAATGGGATGTTCAACATTTAATGGAGGACATTCAAAAAAAATTCCCAACAGCAGAATTCCATAAAGAAATTTGTTTAGCTACTCAAGTTCGCCAAGAAGCTGTCGCTAAACAAGCTGATGTTGCAGACTTAACAATTGTTGTTGGTGATCCGAAAAGTAACAATTCAAATCGCTTAGCACAAGTATCACAAGAAATCGCGGGTACAAAAGCATATCGAGTTGCTGATGTAAGCGAAATTCAATTAGAGTGGCTACAAGGTGTAGAAAACGTAGCTGTTACAGCAGGTGCTTCTACTCCAACGCCGATTACAAAAGAAGTTATCGCGTTCTTAGAGCAATATGACCCAATGAATCCAACAACGTGGGAGAGAGTTAGAAAAGTACCACTTCAAAAGATATTACCTCGCGTAAAGGTGAAGAAAGAACAATAATAAAAACCGTTGCCCTAATGGAGCAACGGTTTTTATTTTTCTTATACAAATGTGAATGGATCTGTATGTAACTGCGAAGCATGAATTTGAACATTTAATTTCTTTGCATCCACTTTTTCTTGCAGTTGCTTTTGTACACCTTGTTTCATTACTTTTTCAACATTATGTCCTGGGTCAACTATATTTAAACCGAGCATCATCGCATCATGAGCAACATGATAGTACATGTCACCAGTTACATATACATCTGCTCCTTTAAATTTCGCTTGGTTTATATATTTATTACCATCTCCACCAAGTACAGCTACTTTACGCACTTTATCATCTAACTTACCGACAACTCTTGCCCCATTCACGTCTAATGATTGTTTCACATGTTCTGCAAATTGACCAAGCGTCATTTCTTCTTGTAAGTATCCTATTTTCCCCAGGCCTAACGTTTCACCTTTATTATCAAGCGGGTACACATCGTATGCTACTTCTTCATATGGATGTGCCGTTACCATTGCTTTAATCACTTTCCGCTGTAATGAAACTGGAATAATCGTTTCGATTCGTACTTCTTCTACACGTTCTAACTGTCCAGTTTCCCCGATATAAGGGTTTGTCCCCTCTTGAGGTACAAATGTGCCTGTACCCTCGCTACTAAACGTACAGTGGCTATAATTGCCGATATGACCAGCACCTGCGTCTCCTAATGCTTTCCTTACTTCTTCTGCATGAGTGACTGGCACAAACACAACAACTTTTTTCATTTCTTCTGCATATGTCGGTGCTAGAACTTCTGTATTTTGCAATCCTAACGCCTCAGCAAGTAAATCATTTACCCCACCCTTAGCAACATCCACATTTGTATGCGCTGCATAGATTGCAATATCATTTTTAATACACTTTTCAATAATTTTCCCATACGCCTTATCTGTATGAATTGCTTTTAACGGGTTAAAAATTAAAGGATGATGAGCAATAATGACATTTGCCCCTAATTGAATTGCTTCATCCACAACTTCTTCCGTTACATCTAACGCAATCAATACGTGCTGCACGGGTTTATTAAGCGCTCCAATCTGCAGGCCAATCTTATCTCCTTCCATCGCCAAATGCTTCGGATACATACTTTCAAATAAAGAAATAATTTCATGGCCGTTTGGAATTTTACTCATGATAAAACCTCCCCTATCATTTTCATTTTCGCTTCTACTTCCCCACGCTTCGCTTTTGTTTCTTCAGAATCAGCCGCACGTTCCAACTGTTTTAAAATATTTTGGAAGTTTTTTAATTCTCCTTCCCATTTTTCAACGAAAGCCTCACTTTTTTCTTTTATTAAAAATGGTCCCATAAACAATTCAGCTTGTTTATTTTCAGAGTAAGGCGCTACAACATTTCCTCGCTCCCCTACTAAAATTTCGTAAATTTTCCCATCTTCTTTTACGATTTTTTCATGGATAAGCTCCCAACCATTCTCAATAAACCATTCACGAATATGATGCGCTGCAATATTCGGCTGTAAAATTAAACGTGTTACACCTTCTAATTTTTCTTTACCACTTTCTAAAATGTCACGAATTAACGCTCCGCCCATTCCAGCAACCGTAATTACATCTACTTCTCCTGGCGCTATAACAGCTAATCCATTCCCTTTACGCACATCTACTTTATCTTGTAAACCACTTTCAGCTACAGTTGCTTGCGCAGAGCGAAATGGTCCATCTACAACCTCTCCTGCAACTGCTTTTGTAGCAATATTATTTATAATTGTATAACACGGTAAATACGCATGATCCGATCCAATATCAGCAACTGTAGATCCTACTGGTATTTCACGTACAACTTCTTCTAATCGTTTTGAAAGCTTTACTTCATTCATGTATTTCCATTACTCCTTCTCTTGTCAGTCTGTCTCCATGATAATGAATTTATAGTAGTTGTTGCAAGCCCATAACAACAATTCACCGCTCTATCATTCATCGTATTTTAGAAAATATAGAAAAACAAGCCCTTTGCATAAGCAAAAGGCTTGTCATACGGAACTTTATTTTTTCTTCGATAACCAATCAGCTACTTTAGCGGCTTGATCAGCTGGAACTATATTGGCAGGCATATTGCCTTTTCCTTTCGAAAGAATTTCTTTAATTTCATCCTTTGAAAGTTTCCCACCAATTTTTTGTAAGTTAGGTCCAACTGCCCCTTGTAACTGATCACCATGGCAGCTCGTACAGCTTTGCTTCACAATATCCTCTGGCTTTGATGCTGTTTGTGCTGGCTTCCCGCCATTTTTTGCATCAGCTAACTCTTTAGATTTATTTAGCCCCTGAAATGAAAATACAAACATAACGATAATACCCAATGCTGCAATAAGAGCGAACGGAATCAGCGGATTACGTTTCATATCTCTTCTCCCCCCTCTATACCCCTAAATAGTTAGATGATTCAGTCATTTCCATTGTACTTGAAAACGCTCTATCAGAAAAGAGTAAACTACCACTTGTTAAAAATATTCCATAAATTCAGTTTATTGTTTTTTATTGTCATATCGCTTATTATTTCGATAATTATTAACGTTTCTCATCATATTTTTCGCTTTTCTACATATATTTTTGTATATAATAAACAAAATTAATCGAAAAATCGAAAAATGAGCATTTGCAAATCAAAAGACAATTCTGTAAAATAAATTACAAGAAATTGTAATCGTTGCCGATAGCTAAATTTTAACAAAAATTAACAAAATAAAAAAGTTTACTTCACAAAGGTGAAGTAAACTTAAAAAATAACCTATTCTAAGAAATCCTTAAGACGCTTACTACGGCTTGGATGTCTTAATTTGCGAAGTGCTTTTGCTTCAATTTGACGAATACGCTCTCTCGTTACGCCGAATACTTTCCCAACTTCTTCAAGCGTACGAGTTCGTCCATCATCTAAACCGAAACGAAGACGTAGAACATTTTCTTCACGATCTGTTAGCGTATCTAACACATCTTCTAATTGTTCTTTTAGCAATTCATAGGCCGCATGGTCCGCAGGCGATGTTGCTTCTTGGTCTTCAATAAAGTCACCTAAATGGGAGTCATCTTCTTCACCAATTGGTGTTTCAAGAGAAACTGGCTCCTGTGCAATTTTTAAGATTTCACGTACTTTTTCTGGAGCAAGATCCATTTCTTCACCAATCTCTTCAGGAGACGGTTCACGACCTAAATCTTGTAATAATTGACGTTGTACACGAATTAACTTATTAATCGTTTCAACCATATGAACTGGAATACGAATTGTTCGTGCTTGGTCTGCAATGGCACGTGTAATAGCTTGGCGAATCCACCAAGTTGCATACGTACTAAATTTGAAACCTTTACGATAATCGAACTTTTCAACAGCTTTAATTAGACCCATATTACCTTCTTGAATTAAGTCTAAGAAAAGCATACCACGGCCTACATAGCGCTTTGCAATACTTACTACAAGACGTAAGTTTGCTTCTGCAAGACGACGTTTCGCTTCTTCATCGCCTTCTTCAATACGCGTTGCAAGTCGAATTTCTTCTTCTGCAGATAGTAAGTCTACACGACCAATTTCTTTTAAATACATACGAACAGGATCGTTGATTTTAACCCCAGGTGGTACACTTAAATCATTGAGGTCAAACTCTTCTTCTGTTTTTGTAATTTGGCGATTATTAGGGCCTTCTTCGTTGTCATTATCACCAACTAAATCAATGCCTTGTTCACCTAAATATTCATAGTATTCATCCATTTGATCGGATTCAATTTCAAATCCATTCATGCGTTCTGCAATCTCTTCATATGTAAGAACGCCACGTTTTTTTCCGAGCTCAGTGAGTTGTTCTTTCACTTGCTCAAGGGTCATTTCAGTTTCAATTTGTTTAGAACGAGCTGGTTTGTCAGCCATCTGTTCCCCTCCTTACGCGAGATACAAACATTCATTATACTAAAACTTTATCAAAAAAGCTATTTTCTCGCTTTTTGATTTTGTAAATATGCTACATAATATTTAGCAGCCTCTACAGGATCTGTTTTTTCCATTTGTTTCACTTTAAAGATGATCTCCATCTTTTCAAGTTTTTCCTGATGCCGTCTAAGCGTCTCCAAATGGCCTTGCAACACTTCTTCTGTGTATTCTGGATTAATAAATTCATCCGTCGAAATATCAGTGATAATATTTTTCAACTTTTCATCAGAGAGCCAACTTAAAAATGTTCCGACTGAAGGTTCATTTCCCTTTTCATAATATGCGTATAGTTCATATAAAATCCCTTTATGTTCTTCTGTATGAAAATCTTCTATATGGGATTCCATACGAACAGCTACTTCTGCACTTTGCAACATATGGTAAATAATTTCTCTTTCCGCTCTTTCAAAACCTGTTAACTTCGGTTTTGTTTGAACGACTTGAGACGGTTTAGCAACCTGCTTTATTTGTTTTTGCTGTACCTTTTGTTCTTTGCGATATTGGTGCAATTGGTTCAAAAGTGTTTCCATTGAATACGAAAATTCTTGCGATAATGACTTCAAATATGACTCTGCCTGCATCGCATCTTGTAACAACGATAACTCTTTTAAAACACTCTTCACATATTCTTCTTTGCCAGACTCATCTTGCAAATTTTTCCCTAAACGCAAATAATTTATTTTAAAACCAACAAAACTCACACTTGATTTCACAAGATTTTCAAAAGCAGTAGTCCCATATTGTTGCACATATTCATCAGGATCAAGCTTATCTGGCAAGGATGTGACTTTCACTTGGCAACCAACTTTTAGCAATAATTGCCCTGCTTTCATCGTCGCTTCTCGCCCTGCTTTATCACCATCATAGCAAAGAACAACAGTTTCAACGTTACGTCGCAGAAGTTTTGCTTGTTCTTCAGTTAAAGCTGTTCCCATTGTCGCAACAGCTTCTTCCACACCACTTTTTACCGCAGCTAGTACATCGGCATATCCTTCAAAAAGAACCACTTGCCCACGCTTTCTAATAAACGGTCTTGCTTGGTGGAAGTTATACAACAATTTACTTTTGTGAAAAATCGGTGTTTCAGGGCTATTTAAATATTTCGGAGTGTCATCTCCTAACGCCCTTCCACTAAACGCTATCACCTTACCTTGTAACGTATAGATCGGGAACATAACTCTTCCACGGAAGCGATCATAATGACTACCATCCTTCTCACTTCTTATTAGAAGGCCAGCTTGTTCCATACTAGACAGCGATAAACCTCTTTTTTGTAAAATTTTCGTCGCTGCATCCCAAGTAGGTGATGCATAACCAATTTCAAACTTCTCAATCATCTCTTTCGTAATACCACGGTTTAATAAATATGAAAGTGCTTCATTTCCCTCTTCCGTATTTACTAATAAATGATGATAATACTTTTTCAATAATTCATGAGCTTGTTGCATGATGACAGTGTCATCAGATATGTCTTCTTGTTGTCCTTGCCCTGATGTATACTCTGCAACCGCAATTCCATTTCTTTCGCCTAGCTTTTGAACAGCCTCGGTAAAAGCCAGTCCTTCCATTTTCATTAGAAAGGAAAATACATTTCCACCTTCTCCACATCCGAAGCAATGAAAAATTTGCTTATCAGATGAAACAGAGAATGAAGGAGAATTCTCACCATGAAATGGACAAAGGCCGAAATAGTTACGCCCCTGTTTTCTAAGTTGAACGTATTCACCAATGACTTCTACAATATCGGATGATGTCCGAATCTGTTCAACAACTTCTTCGGGAATTCTGTTCCCCATAACTCCATCTCCGTGTCGTATTTTGTATTCGATATAAATTAAAAAATTCCTTTATAATTCGACAATATTTTTCTAAACTTGTTAGAAAGTGTTGCCGATTACATTGTATAAACGATTTTAAACCTTTCCTATAGGTCCTTTATCTGCATAAATCGCATATACATACTTGCTATATAAAATTGTATACATTTGCTCATCTGTTACAAATGTATCTCTTAGAAACAATACATATACACCTTTTTATAAGAAGAGTAGCAAGCCACATATACTGTTTGATCTTGAGATTTGTAACTTTTTCATGTTGATCCATATAACGATCAACTCCATTTTGTTCAGTATCTACAAAGATCCAATGGCCTTGCTATTTCCTTAAAGGATGAGCATATGATGCGACAAACAAAATTCCGACATGAAATTCCGCTCCAACTTGCACAATTTCAGCCTTCACGGGATATACATCCACACCAACTAATATGTTGTCAATGCTTTGCATATTTCTGTATTCTACATCCCTTCTGTGAATCCTTCCATAATGTGCGTTTTCTTGTATAGATTTTGTCGATTTAACGTAATTACATGTCTTTTTCGTAAATCCTATCCCTAGTTTATTCTGAAAAATTAAAGTCTAAACGTAAAATATAGGTTTTTATCACAATTTTTTATTATAATATATTTTCTTCAACTACGCTACATATCCCTTTATTTTTTCATCTTACATTTCAGGATGACAAACTCACACCTTGAATATACTAAAAGACAAAGGAGTATAAGTATAACCATTACACTACAATCTATTACAAAATCCATAGGTACCATATTTCACACGAGCGAAAAAAGCACATTCACCTTTGGTAAATGTGCTAAAACATTTTTTGGTTTTGCACTGCATTCACAATAATATTTGCTGTTTCTTCAATTGCTTTATTCGATACATCGATTACTTGACAATTTATTTTACTAATTACTTCCTCAAAGTGATCAATTTCTTCTTGAATACGATTAATATTTGCATATGTTGCTCCATCACTTAATCCAAGTGATTTTAATCGTTCTTTTCGAATATGATTTAACTTATCTGGCGTAATTTTCAAACCGAAACATTTTTCTTTTGCCACTTGATATAGTTCTTCAGGTGGGTCAACTTCTGGCACGAGTGGTACATTCGCAACTTTCAAGCGTTTATTATGAGCTAAATATTGAGAAAGTGGTGTTTTTGATGTACGCGAAACACCAATCAACACGATATCCGCTTTTAAAATACCTCGTGCATCTCTGCCGTCATCATACTTCACAGCAAACTCAATCGCTTCAATCTTTTTAAAGTATTCTTCATCTAACCTACGGACAACGCCTGGCTCATATCTCGGCACTTGCCCCGTAATTTCTTCAATTTGATCAATAAGAGGGCCGATAATATCGTATGCCTCTACCCCTTCTTTTGCAGCCTCTGTTACTAAATATTTGCGCATATCAGGCTTAACTAACGTAAAACATATAAGTGCTTGATTACTCTTAGCAATCGAAATCACTTCTTTTAATGTCCCTGTATCTTCTACATACGGTACACGTCTAATATCAGGAGCAAACGGGAATTGCCCCATTGCTGCTCGAACAACCAAATCAGCCGTTTCCCCTACAGAGTCAGATACGACATATACGATTTTATTATCCATTACATTACCTCACTTTAAACAAATTACACTTATTCGTTATTTACTAAATTTACAAACGCACGTGTAATATTTGTTTTTGTAATTCGCCCAATCACTTCTAAACCTTGTTTCGTATCTTTTACAACTGGCATTGCATCAATCTGTCTTTCTATTAATTCCATCGCAATATCATATAAAGAATCCTCTCTACGACACATCGCAATGTTTGGCATCCTTGTCATGATAATATTAACCGGAAGAGAGGTTAAATCCTGCTTTCCTAAGCTCGCTCTTAATAAATCTTTACGAGACACAACACCAACTAATAGAGTCATCTGATCTACAACGAACAATGTACCAACGTCCTCTAAAAACATCGTACAAATTGCATCGTATACGGAAACATTTTTATCAATTACAACCGGTCTAGATTGATAATCTTGTACTTTAATTTTCTTAACAGCTTCAGATAATAACTGCCCCCCAGTTTTACCCGTATAAAAATAACCTACGCGTGGACGTGCTTCTAAATAACCAGCCATCGTTAAAATTGCTAAGTCTGGTCTTAGCGTCGCACGTGTTAGACCCAATTGCGCTGCAATTGATTCCCCTGTAATAGGACCGTGATCTTTTACAATCTGAATGATATGTTCTTGCCGTTTATTCAGCTCTATGATAATCACCACCTTTAATGCACAACGAAAAAAGTTATACTATCTCTTAAATATTATATACTAAATATGCTATTCGAAAAAGAAAGTATGTAAAAAGGACCGTATACGGCCCAAAATTATATTTGAAACTTATCAAGTTGTTCTAAAAAACGTCTTGATTTCAAATAAATTCCGCAATATTCATCATAATATGTATTCAATACTAAACGCATTTGTTTTTTTGTGCTATCCTTTACCGATACATTTCCGAGCCTATGTAAATCGAAATGGAAGAAAAGACGTAATAATTTATGAACAGCTTCTCCTACCGGTATACGATACGGGTCTTGCTCTGCATGACGTGAGCACAGAAAACCGCCTTCCCTAACGGAGAAGGCGACAAAGTCTGTTTCTTGATGACAAATCGCACATGTATCAAAGTACGGGCGCATCCCTAATACCGGAAGCATTTTCGTTTGATAAATTAATGATAATACTTCTGGATCAACACCCTCACACATATAATGCAACGTTTGATATAACATTTCAAATAAATACGGATTATGTTTTTTATCTTCTGTTGCTTTATCAGTTAATTCAACAATAAATGATGCATAAGCAGTTAAAAATATGTCCTCGCGAATTTCTTTCATAGTTGAAATAATCTCGCCTTGTTGCAATGTTCCAAGCCCAGATCCCATTTGAATAAGAAACTGGCCATGTGTCATTAATTGCGACACAGATGCTAATCGGCTTTTCGGTTTTTTTGCCCCTCTTGCCATTGCACTTACCTTACCAAGTTCTCTTGAGAATATTGTAACAATCTTGTTCGTTTCTCCGTAATCTGTCGTACGGATAACGATGCCCTCAACTTTTTGAAACATGTTCGTCACCATCCAAGGTTTGAACAAAACGGGTCAAGAAATTGGAGAGTCTAGATGCGCTAGCTCCTCTTCATGTTGATCCATCTCATCGTTTACGTCTTTTTCCATTTCTTTCAAAAGCAAGTACGTTTCAATGCTTCCTGTTTTGGAGAAAAACTTCCAGGTAAAATCTAGCATAAGAATCCACCTTTCTCAATAAGCGTAGCCTATAAACCAATTTCCTTTGTTGTTATTAAATTGACCCATTTTGTCCATTTTCATGTGAGAAAAATTTTTCCTAATTTATCAAAGTTCATAAAAACCAATAATCAGTGGATGAACCAACCATCCACTGATTACAGCTTGACTCTATTTTAGTACTCATCCTCGCGGAAACCTAGGTCACGAAGCTGAGACATTTTATTACGCCAATCTTTTTGCACTTTTACCCATACTTCTAAAAATACTTTAGAACCAAGTAGCGCTTCAATATCAAAACGAGCTCGCTTACCAACTTCTTTTAACATTTTCCCTTGTTTTCCGATGATGATTCCTTTTTGTGATGCACGTTCAACAACAATCGTTGCATTTATATAAACTGCCCCGCCCTCACGCTTTTGAATCGCATCGATAACAACAGCCACAGAATGCGGCACTTCTTCACGTGTTAAATGTAGTACTTTCTCACGAATAAGCTCTGCAATAATAAATCTCTCCGGATGATCCGTTACTTGATTATCTGGATAGTATTGTGGTCCTTCTGGTAAATACTTTTTAATTGTTCCAATTAAAGCGTCCACATTATTACCGTCTAATGCAGAAATTGGTACAATTTCTGCAAACTCATGTAGTTTACGATATTGATCAATTAACTCTAGTAATTGCTCTGGATGAAGTTGGTCAATTTTATTAATTACTAAAAATACTGGTTGTTTCGTTTCTTTTAACTTCTCGATGATGAATTCTTCACCACGACCAAAGCCTTCGACAGCATTAACCATAAACAGAACGATATCAACTTCTTTTAATGTCGTTTGCGCCATCTTCACCATGAAGTCGCCTAGTTTATGTTTAGGTTTATGTATTCCTGGTGTATCAATGAAAATAACTTGTGCATCATTTTCTGTATATACACCTTGAATTTTATTACGAGTCGTTTGTGGCTTATCACTCATAATAGCAATTTTCTGGCCGATAATACGATTTAAAAATGTAGATTTCCCAACATTCGGTCTGCCAATAATAGAGACAAAACCTGATTTATAACCTTTTCTATTCATGTAAATCCTCCGCTAAAAATGCTCCTGGTAACAATTCTCCGACTGTCGTCTCTTGAACGTCACCATGTAAATTTGTTAAGTATACTTTCGTATCCTGTTTACATAATTCTACCATAACTTGTCGACATGCTCCACAAGGAGGTACTGGGCGCTTTGTATCTGCTACAACCGCAATGGCTACAAATTCTTTATCTCCTTCAGAAACCGCCTTAAATAAAGCTGTTCTTTCAGCACAATTACATAAGCCATATGATGCATTCTCAACATTACATCCACGATATACTTTTCCATCGCGCGTTAATAGTGCTGCACCTACTTGAAATTTAGAATATGGTACGTACGCTTGTTTACGCGCTTCGATTGCTTCTAGAATTAATTGTTTACTATTCATATTCCCGCATCCTTCCTGTTCACAGCTATGAAGAGGTACACTCTCTCATTAAAGCCCCTTACGGCACTTCCAAAGCTTAATAAAAGCTTCGGAATGCAACTATACCATATACGGTAAAAAGATAATAGCACCAATTATAACAGCTATAATTGCAAACAATAAAACCGCTCCTGCCGCAACATCCTTTGCAATTTTTGCAAATGGATGAATATCTGCAGTCGCTAAATCTACTGTTTTTTCCACAGCCGTATTTACCATTTCTAAACTCATTACACTCCCTATTACAATAAGTAATATCATCCACTCTGTTCTCGTAATATGGAAATAAAAGCCGCAGCATATAACAATGACTGCGGCTAAATAATGGATTTTCATATTTCGCTCATGACGAAAACAAAAGAATATACCAGCTATAGCATATCCAAAACTATCTATAAGTTTTCCTTTTTTCATCGTCCTAATCCAAAAGCTTCTAAAATTTCTTTTTGTCTTCCGAACATTTCTTTTTCATCTTCTTCTGTCATGTGATCATAACCAAGTAAATGTAAAAAGCCATGTAATGCCAAAAATCCAAGTTCACGATCGAAAGAATGTCCGTACTCTTCAGCTTGCTCTTTCGCCCTTGGAATAGAGATAATAAGATCACCTAACATGCGTGGCATCTCTGCACCAACAATCTCCATTTCTCCTTCTCCCATTTCTTCCATCGCAAAGGATATTACATCTGTAGGTTGATCTTTATCTCGGTAATCACGATTAATTTCTCTAATGCGCTCATTATCTACAAATGTCACCGATACCTCCGCACCATCCTCGATATTTTCCATTTGAGCTGCTTTTTCTAACACTTCACGAATTAAACTCATATACGCTTCTTTTACTTCTTCTGTTTCATCAATAAAATCAATTAACAAACTCATTCTTTCTCCTTTTCTTCCGGAAGTTCCGGATATGTAATACGCGAATGGAAAATACCATTTAACGTTTCACACAACGTTTTTCCAACGATTTGTAGTTCCTTAAACGTCAAATCACATTCACTAAATTGACCGTCTTGTAGTCGATCTTTAATAATACTTTGCACCAAATTATTAATTTGTTCTGGCGTTGGGTGATTCATAGAACGTACCGCAGCTTCTACACTATCAGCAATACCAACAATTGCCGATTCTTTCGAAGTTGCTTTTGAACCTGGATAACGGAACATCTCTTCTGTATATTTTTCTTTATCTTCTTTAATAGCTTTATAATAAAAATATTTCAGTAACGTTGTACCGTGATGTTGCCCAGCGATATCAATAATTTCTTGTGGAATATGATATTCTTCGAGCATTCTTACTCCATCCGTTACGTGAGCAATTATAATATCTTTACTCGTTACAGGATCTAATTTATCATGCGGGTTTTCAATTCCCATTTGGTTTTCAATAAAAAATTGCGGTTGTACTGTTTTTCCTACATCATGATAATATGCCCCTACACGCGCTAATACACCATTTGCCCCGACTGCTTCACAAGCAGCCTCAGAAAGATTCGCTACCATTACACTATGATGATATGTCCCTGGCGCTTCTAACAAAATTCTGCGTAAAAGCGGATGATTTGGACTTGATAGTTCCATAAGCTTCATGCTTGATACGATTCCAAGTCCACTTTCTAAATATGGTAAAATCCCCATAGCCAAAACGGATGATATAATCCCTGAAAGTGAAGCCATTAATAATTGCGTACCAATTTCAAGAGGCGAAAAATTCCCATTACGTAATAATAAGAGCGCCGCCAATACGACTACATTTAATACAGAAACGAGTATACCAGCTTGTAAAATCATTGTACGACGATTTTTTTCTCGCAAGAAAATACTAACCGATAATGAACTTAACAATACGTAAATCCCTACACTATAATTTAATGTACTCGTTACTCCTTCATTAAACATAATACTTCCGCATACAGAAAAAATCATACTCGTTAAAAAGACAAATCGATCACCAATCATTAGTTTTACAAGTATTGTTCCCATCGCAACTGGGACAACATATGCAATCCCCGCGTATTCAAGTTTTTGAAACAAACTAATGATTTTCATTAAGACGATTGTGATAGACAAAATTGTAATATACGCTAAAACATACGGTCTATCTTCTCTTTTTCTCTTTAAAAATAATTCAAATTGTTTATGCATAAAGTATAGTAACACACCAATGAGTACCGCTAATCCAACATAAGGTTGAAAGCCGTTCCCTTTTTCTAACAAACCAACTAATTTCAACTGATTATACACATCACTTGAAATTGTTTCACCTTCTCTAACAAGAACTTGTCCTTGAAGAATATAAACAGGTGGAACTAAATCTTCCTCTGCTTTTCTCTTCTCTTTCGTTAAGATCGGGTCATAAAAATAGTTTGCTGAAATTGCATATCTTCCTAGCGCCTTAATTGACTCTTTTAAACCATTATCAACATTAACACTATTCATCTCACTTACATATCGTTCTTTCGCATCTTTCAATTCGTCCATTTTAATATGCTCAGTCATGATACTATTAATCGCTGTGACCGCAGCATCTTTCGCTAATACTAATTGGCTCGAATCTGCATTAATCAAACTTAGTAAGTTTGAATCAGATAATTCTTTCGTTAAGTCAGCGGGTAGTTTCTTTTTTAACTTCTCCACTTTCTCAGCATCAGTCATCTTTTTTTGATCATCCGGTCCAACAGCTTTAATCTCTTGCACCACTTCATCCACTTTAGCAAAGACGTCATTCACAATATCAACTTTGTTTTGTTTATACTCACTTTTATATGTATATTGATCTTCAACTTTTGTAGCGGCTTCTTTTTTCTTTTTATCCGTTGTAACTTTATCTTCAATTTTTATAGGAGAATGGATTGTCTTTTTCGCAATAGAATACATATTAACATCTAATTGCTCTGGTTTTACATTATTCATAAGCGCAAAAAACAGCACTGCTCCTAATACAACGTAAGAAATCCAACTTAGTTTTTTCGAATGTTGTAAATTACGAAACCACTTAGAAATTTCTTGAGATCTTGACATGATTTCAATACCTTCTCCTCTCCAGAAATAAAGTGAAACTATTTATAGCTTTCATTTCTTCTACCAAACGATACTTTGAGGCAACATTTTATACACTAGTACCTATAGTTTATTTTCCTTATCTTTCATGATAGTAAAAAATATGACGTTCGCCAACCTTATCATACAAAAAGAAATGATCCTGACAAATAGGATCATTCCATTTTATCATATGCCTCAATAATACGTTGCACCAATGGATGTCTCACAACGTCCGTTTGTTCTAATGTAATAAATGACAGACCTGATACACCAGATAAAATATTAGCAGCTATAGATAGCCCTGATTTTACCCCTTTTGGCAAGTCTACTTGTGAAGGGTCCCCTGTAATAACCATTTTAGAACTAAAACCTAATCTTGTTAAAAACATTTTTATTTGAGCACCCGTTGTATTTTGAGCCTCATCTAAAATAACAAATGAATCATCAAGCGTACGCCCCCTCATATAAGCAAGCGGCGCGATTTCAATTACTCCTCGCTCCATCATACGCTGCGTATATTCTTGTCCAAGAATATCATGTAAGGCATCATATAATGGGCGTAAGTATGGATCTACCTTCTCTTTCAAATCCCCTGGTAAAAAACCTAAATTTTCTCCAGCTTCTACCGCAGGTCTTGTTAAAATAATTTTCTTTACATACCCTTGTTTTAAAGCCCTCACAGCCATTACTACAGCTAAGTATGTTTTTCCAGTTCCTGCAGGCCCTATCCCAAAGACAATATCATTCTTCTTCATCGCATGAATATATCGTCTTTGCCCCATTGTTTTTACACGAATGGATTTACCTTTTGCAGTCTTGAAAATTTCTTCTTCATATAACTCTTCAAATTGAGCAATTTTCCCTTGTTGTGCAAGCTGAATTGCATACGCAACATCTCTCTCTGAAATTGATATACTTTTACGAATTACAACAAGTAATTGCTGTAAGATTTTTTCTACGAGTGTCACCGTTTCAACTGCCCCAGATACATGAACAGTTTCTCCTCTAGTTACGATCGATACATTCAGTTCTCGTTCAATTACTTTTAAATGTGCATCATTGACTCCAAAAAGAGCGATTGCTTCGTTAGTATTTTCCAATTGTTGGTTCATTTCTACTAATTGTTCTGCCATTACTCAGTCTCCTTGAATATCGGATTCGGATATTGGTTGTGGCTCTGCAATATTTTCAACCACAGTATAATGCAATGTGACCTTTAGTTGACCCGCCTCAACCTCTTTACTCAAAATCTTATCACTTACAATCATAGCATGTTCATCCAATTTTTTCTTTAGTTCTTTTTCGGCCATCTCTTTCGCTACTTTCAGCGCTTGCTTTTCTGTATATTCTCGATTCGCTTCTTCCTCTTCTCTCACAACATCTTTTTCATATGCAATCGGCAGTGTAAAACCAAATAATTTCACATCATGCTTTACACTTTCAGTACGAGAGCGTTTATACTTATCATGCTGAAATCCCCATATTTTTATTTTCGTATCCCCAAATTTAAGAAAATGTTCATTGTATACATTACCAGTATACACTTGGAATTGCGTCTTTAACGGGACATCCACCTTAGATGTATACCACGTTTCTCCATACACAATACCTTTCGCTGAAACAATCGTCGGACTTTCCTCATTACCATATATTCCTGATACGAGAATCTGCCCTTTTTCTACATGATCATTTTTCAGTACAACCGGCTTTCCAACTTCTACGAACGTCTTTGTAATAATCGCTTCTTTTTTTGCTACTAAATTTTGCGGCCTTTGTTCCTTTTCTTTCTTCGGTTCGTTTTTTTCAACAATTTTAAAATGATACGTCGTTCCTCTTACTTCTAGTCCCGCCCAAGTAATGGCATTAATATTATCTGTCAAATGGCGTTGTACATCTTCTACATTCGGCATTTGAAATTGTAGTTTCCCTTTTTTAATACCCATTTTATCCAATTCTTTCATCAATATATATTCCGTTTCAGGTTTTGCTCCTGTAATTTCAATTTTCCAAACCATATTTGACATTGCAATCACACCAAAAAAGAAAATTAAAAAACCAATTAAAAATCCACTATTTTTAATTAAACGCTTATTCCAAAAAGGAAAACCATAACGTCCAATAAAATATAATTTACATTCATTTTTTCTATAAATTGGTTTTATTTTTTTCACATCGCGTAACAACATACAAAAAACTAACGTTTCATCAGCTATCTTTTTAACATCCCAAACTAATAAATTCCTCCGTACACATTCATTAACAAACCGTTCCGCTCCTCTACCTTCAATTCGCACTTTTACATATCCAAGCCACTTTATAAACCATTTATTTTTCATTTACCACCTTCACTACCTTTCTAAAAGTAGATATACTACTTTTTATTTGAAACATTAAAATAGCTCGTACTAAAATGAAACCGAGTAAAACTGTAATCAGTCTCTATCAACGGAACTTTTACAGGATAAAGAAGAAAAACTTCACAAATGGAAGTTTCACTTCAATCACCTTTTTTTTCATTTTCTAAAAATGTTACTTGCTCAATTATCCCTTCGAGCAAAAGCTCTTCTGGAAGAATCGTTTTAATAACAAAGGATTGTCCTTTAATTAATAATTGACCGTGTTTTAAAAGCAATCGTACTTCTTTATCTGAAAACACTAATAACCCCCGATGATTTTCTATATAAATATGTATTTGCCCAACAAGAGTAATCCGAGGTAGATCCATTAATACATCCACTGGTAGGTCTACTTGTTTTGTCAACCAATTTTTCATTTGTTCTAATTTCTTCATCTCGAAAGACCCCCTCTCATCCCATATATATGTATTTCTTCACAAGTGCCTATCGTGTTATAACGACTTCACTAACATAACTATATTCTGTAAGAGTTCATATCATGTTAATTAAAACAGTCGCTATATGAAATCATATTTGTCAGGACAATGATGGATCAAAGGATGTTACCTTTAATAATAGAAGTATTAATACAAGAATATGCGCCCCTACAGGATATCAGTACAAGTTACATTAAGAAATTGAGCCTAGCGAGAAGTTAGAAACTTGAAAAAAACTGTTACAATTCGTTCTGGATGTGACATACTGACCATAGAATAAGTAGTTGTCATTTATTGGACAAATGAGATAAAGTGAAACTTTAATCCCCCCTCACCAATCGGGCTGCCCGTTAATGAGGGATAAAATCAAAAAAAAGAAAATTTCTCCACTCTGAATGTTACGTTGTAAGTAAGAATATTTTATAGATGGTTGTTATATGAATTTCAAAAAATATTAGGGTTCATTAAAAAATGAATTAATAAACGAGGAAATACGAAAGTAAATTGGCTTTAGTCAAGAAATTTCGAATGTTATAAAACAAATTATCGACAGTAATATCCGGCCATTTTATGCAACTGATGCAAAATCTAAAATAGTTAGAATCTCTTTCGTTACCTTTGAGGATTATGCTGAAGAGCAAGCTATAAAACTTCAATCTGATTTTCAGAAGGTTCGGTACTTAGCTTTTATTTGCGAAAGAAGTTTTAGTCAAGGAAGTAAGAATAGGTGTAGAATCGGAATTATACAAGGAAATAATAAATTGAAACTTTAACTAGAGGGGTTTCTATCACTTATAGAAACCCTTTTTAAACAATATAGCGTTTCTCCTTAATAAGAACAATAAAAAAACGTCTCATACGAAATGAGACGTTTTTTTACGCTAATAGCTGGATAACCAGCTTATTCACAAGTGATCCGTCTGTTTTACCTTTTACTTTCGGCATAACAGCAGTCATCACCTTACCCATATCTGCTTTAGAAGTCGCACCAACTTCAGAAATAACTTGCTTGATTACATCAACTAGTTCTTCTTCAGTTAATTGCTCTGGCAAATATGCGCTTAAAATCTGAATTTCACTTTGCAGTTTATTAACAAGGTCTTCACGACCAGCTTTTTTAAATTCAAGGAGGGAGTCCTTATACTGTTTTACTTCACGAGCTAAAACTGTTATTTCCTCTTCTTCAGTAAGAGTATGTTGCAGTTTAATACCTTCATTTTGTAAAGCAGCCTTAACCATACGAATAACGGTTAATTTTTCTTTTTGTTTATTCTTCATCGCTTGTTTCATATCATCGTTTAAACGACCGAGAAGACTCATAACTTACACCCTCTCTTAGAATTTACGCTTTCTTGCCGCTTCAGATTTCTTCTTACGTTTTACACTTGGTTTTTCATAAAACTCGCGCTTTCTTGCTTCAGCAAGTGTACCAGTTTTAGAAACCGATCTTTTAAAACGGCGAAGTGCATCCTCCAAAGACTCGTTTTTACGAACGACTGTTTTTGACATTCTCTTTCCCTCCCTCCGAAACATCACACTTACATACTAACTTCAGCATGCAAAAAGAAACACTTCTTCAGCATGTCTTTTACGATTATAATACATTTTATCACTTCAGGTCAACTATTTGGCAGAATAAAAGAAGAATAGAAGCATTTCCTTTTCAAAAGTTATGCAAATAGCTAGTATCCTTTACTGATGAAGACAACTATATTTTTATCATTTCATCTTTTTTCATACAGGGATGCATGAAACGCCTCCCCACCTTATAGTACTTAACCGCTTCAAACAAAGAAAGCATGCAAACCGTTTCCGGTTGCACGCTCTTTTTATGCGCTAGCTGATTCTTTTTTTACATCATCTTCAAGAACACGAACAAATTGCGCTTCGTTATATGGATAACCAGCTTTCGTAATTTTCACTTTCACTAGCTTACCAATTAATTCTTCTGATCCTTCAAATACAATTTTCAAGTAGTTATCTGTATAACCTACATATAAGCCTTCACGGTCGCCCTCTTTAAATTGCTCTTCCGGAATGATTTCAAGCACTTCACCTTCAAACGCTGATGCGTACTCTTTCGCTAATTGATTAGATAGCTCAATTAAACGATGAACACGATCGTTCTTCACATCTTCAGGAACTTGATCTTCCATGCGTGCTGCAGGTGTTCCTGTACGTTTTGAGTAAGGGAACACATGTAACTCAGAGAAGCGGTTCTCTTTAATGAAATTGTATGTTTCCATGAATTCTTCTTCTGTTTCACCTGGGAAACCAACGATTACGTCAGATGTAATCGCAAGGCCTGGTAACGCTTCTTTCAAACGATCTAAACGCTCTTGGAAGAACTCCATCGTATATTTACGACGCATACGTTTTAATACAGTATTAGAACCAGATTGCAACGGAATATGCAAGTGGCGTACAACTACTTCAGATTTATCTAACACTTCAATTACTTCATCTGAAATTTGACTCGCTTCAATAGAAGAAATACGAAGACGTTTTAATCCGTCTACTTCCGCTTCCATATCACGAAGTAATCCAGCTAAGTTATAATCTTTTATGTCTTCGCCGTATCCACCTGTATGAATACCCGTTAATACGATTTCTTTATAGCCTGCATCCACTAATTGTTGTGCTTGTTTAATAACTTCTTTTCCATCACGAGAACGCATTAAACCACGCGCCCAAGGAATGATACAGAATGTACAGAAGTTATTGCAACCCTCTTGTATTTTTAAAGACGCACGTGTACGATCCGTGAAATAAGGTACATCAAGTTCTTCGTACACACGTGTTTTCATAATATTACGGACAGCATTAATTGGTTGACGCTCTTTACGGAATTCTTCGATGTAACCTAACATCTTTTCACGATCCTGTGTACCAACTACAATATCTACACCCGGAATCGCCATAATTTCAGCTGGAGATGTTTGTGCATAACATCCCGTTACGCAAATAACTGCATCTGGATTTTGACGCACAGCACGTCTGATTACTTGACGGCTTTTTTTGTCCCCAGTATTCGTTACTGTACATGTGTTAATAACATATACATCAGCTTTCTTTTCATATTCTGTTCTTTCATAACCACCTTGTTTAAACAATTGCCAAATGGCTTCTGTTTCATAGTGGTTTACTTTACAACCTAACGTATGGAACGCAACAGTTGACATTGATCATCACCCCATCAATTCAAAATGATACGAAGCAGCACTTAACGCGTATAACGGCGCCGTTTCTGTTCTTAAAATTCTTGGTCCTAAACTACATGGTACAAATTTATGTTCACGAAGCGCTGTAATCTCTTCCTCAGCTAAACCGCCTTCTGGGCCAAATACAATCAATAGCTTTTGACCTGGTTTCATTGTCGTTAAAGCTTTCGCAAAATTAGATTTCTCACCTTGTTTTGCTTCCTCTTCGTAAGCAACAAGACAAACATCATACTCACCACTCATTGAAAGCAATTGCTTAAATGATGCCGGAGCATGTACTTCTGGAATTTCACTTCTATGTGATTGTTCCGCAGCTTCTTTCACAATTTTTCTTAAACGCTCAACTTTTTTATCAGCTTTTTTCGCATCCCATTTTACGATAGAGCGAGATGCTTGAAATGGTAAGAATGCAGCTGCCCCAAGCTCAGTTCCTTTTTGAAAAATTAACTCTAGCTTGTCTCCTTTTGGCAGTCCACTTGCAATCGTCACGAAAACAGGAAGTTCACTTGACGCCTCTACCCATTCTACAATAGCCGTATTAATAAATTCACTGGTAATTTCATCAATTGAACATACTGCTGTTTTTCCGTTTACACAGCAATAAATATGATCACCAGCTGACATACGCATCACTCTTGCGATATGATGTACGTCATCACCTACAATGCGAATACTTGTCTCATTTACATATTTCTCTTCTACAAAATAACGTTGCATATAATCACCTTAGTAGAGTTTCGTTCCTTTCGTAAGTCAACACTTACGAAAAGAACGAAACGTTATCATTTTTCATATAACAAACGGCAAGTCTCTCACCTTATAGTGAGAGACTCCCCTTTTCATTATAGACTAAAATCTATATTACGCATTTCGTGCAATAATTGCTACCCAATCTTCCATTCGTAACACTTCTTCAATTGTAAATCCAGCTTGTTCTAACGCCTCAGAAATTACTTTTTCCTTCGCAGCAATAATGCCCGATGTAATAAATAATCCACCTGACTTCACAACTCTTGCTGCATCTTCAGGGAATAATAGAATAATTTCTGCTAATAAGTTAGCTACGATTAAATCAACAGGACCTTCAATGCCTTCTAAAAGACTATTTTGTCCAACAGACACGATATCATCTGTTTTATTTAAACGTACATTCATTTCTGCACTTTCAACCGCAACCGGATCTAAATCATATGCTTGAACAGAAGACGCACCTAATTTTGCAGCCGCAATACTAAGTACACCAGAACCTGTTCCTACATCAATAATAGTGTCACCTGGTTGTACTGTTTTTTCTAAAGCACGGATACACATCGTTGTTGTTGGATGAGTTCCTGTACCAAACGCCATACCCGGGTCTAATTCAATGATTTTTTCATCAGGAGAAGATGGTGTATATTCTTCCCAAGTCGGTACGATTGTGAATGTATCAGAAATTTGTACTGGATGGTAATATTTTTTCCAAGCAGTAGCCCAATCTTCTTCATTGACTTCGTTAACGGTAATATTTCCAGTACCAATTTCGATGTCGTAAGATGGAAGCACATCAATAGATGATTTTACACCTGCAATCGTTTCATGTAAAGAATCCGTTTGCGGGAAATACGCTTTTATTAATACACCTTCCGCCGGATATTCATCTGGGTTCAATGCATAAATTTCACCATATTGTTGCTCGCGCTCTTTCGTTAACTCCGCTGGATCCTCAATCGCAACTCCACTAGCACCAGCTTCATGTAAAATATGAGAGACAGCTTCTACTGCTTCTTCTGTTGTATGAATACTAATTTCTGACCATTTCACAATTTACCAACTCCATTTTTTATTTCCATTATTCCCCTTTGAAAGCACGTTTAAGCTTTCCGAATAAACTATCATCCTGCTCTTCTTGTCCTGCAAATTCACGTAATAAATCTTTTTGCTGCGAAGTCAATTTCGTCGGTACAACAACACGAACGACTACATATTGATCTCCTTGGCCGTATCCACGTACGTTCGGAGCACCTTTTCCTTTTAAGCGGAATTCTGTTCCAGTTTGTGTTCCTGCTGGAATTTTCAGCTTCACTTTACCATGAACAGTAGGAACTTCCACTTCATCACCAAGCGCCATTTGCGCAAATGTTAATGGCATTTCGCAAATAATGTGATCTCCTTCACGCTCGAAGAATTCATGATTTCTTACATGAACGACAACATATAAGTCTCCTGCTGGTCCGCCATTTACGCCGGCTTCACCTTTTCCAGACACACGAATTTGTTGACCATTATCGATACCCGCTGGAATTTTAACATTGATTTTTTTACGTTTACGAACTTTACCTGAACCGTGACATGTCGTACATTTTTCTTTAATAATTTGTCCAGTTCCTGAACAATGACCACAAGCTTGACGATTTACGATACGACCAAACGGTGTGTTTTGTTCTACACTCACTTGACCAGAGCCTGAACAATGTTTACATGTTTCTTTTGAAGTTCCTGGTTTTGCTCCACTACCTTTACAAGTATCACATGGATCTTCTACTGGAATTTCCACATTTAATTCCTTACCAAAAATAGCTTCTTCAAAATCTAAAGTGACTTGATATTGTAAGTCAGCACCTTGGCGCGGAGCATTTGGATCACGACGTCTGCCGCCGCCACCGCCAAAGAAAGAACTAAATATATCTTCAAAACCGAAGCCACCGCCGAAGTCTCCTCCGCCGCCAAATCCACCGAATCCTTGATTTGCACCAGCATGACCAAATTGATCGTACTGTGCACGCTTTTGATCATCACTTAACACTTCGTATGCTTCTTGTACTTCTTTAAACTTTTCAATCGCATTTTCTTCTTTGCTTACGTCTGGATGGTATTTTTTAGCCAAACGACGATACGCTTTTTTAATTTCATCTGTTGAAGCGCCCTTGCTAAGTCCAAGGACCTCATAATAGTCTCGTTTACTCATAAATTTACAACCCCCGAATCTTTCACATAAACGTAATTTTAACACCGAAAGAAAGTGCTTTGCAACAAAGTTTCCTCACTTACAGTATGCAAAGCGAAAAACTTAAGATCCTCACACATCGCTTCTCATTCGTGAAAAAAGCCAAAGTCAAGGCACGCTTGACTTTGACTTTTTGTCATCTTACTTATTATGTTTACAGTTGAATTACTTGTCTTCTTTTACTTCTTCAAACTCAGCGTCAACTACATTGTCTTTCTTTGCGCCAGCATCTTGTGCACCTTGCGCACCTTCTGCTTGACCAGCAGCTGCTTGAGCCTGCTCGTATAATTTAACAGTTAATTGTTGTACGATTTCTTGTAAGGCATCTTTTTTCGCACGAATTTCTTCAAGCTCGTTTTTCTCAATTGCAGCTTGTAATGCTTCTTTCGCTTCTGTTGCTTTTGCAACTTCAGCTGCATCTACTTTACCTTCTAAATCTTTTACAACTTTGTCTGTTTGGAATACAAGTTGGTCAGCTTCGTTACGAAGTTCAACTTCTTCCTTACGTTTTTGGTCAGCGTCAGCATTTGCTTCCGCTTCTTGTACCATACGTTCTACTTCTTCATCAGAAAGACCTGAAGAAGATTGGATTGTAATAGCTTGCTCTTTGCTTGTTCCTAAGTCTTTCGCACGTACGTTAACGATACCGTTCGCATCAATATCGAATGTTACTTCGATTTGTGGAATACCACGTGGTGCTGGTGGAAGGTCAGTTAATTGGAAACGACCTAACGTTTTGTTGTCAGCCGACATTGGACGCTCACCTTGTAATACGTGAATGTCTACTGCTGGTTGATTATCAGCAGCTGTCGAGAATACTTGTGACTTACTTGTTGGAATTGTAGTGTTACGCTCGATTAATTTCGTGAACACGCCACCCATAGTTTCAATACCTAAAGAAAGTGGAGTTACGTCTAATAATAGAACGCCTTCTACATCACCAGTAAGTACGCCACCTTGAACTGCAGCACCTAATGCTACAACTTCATCAGGGTTTACACCTTTATATGGCTCTTTACCAGTTTCACGTTTAATAGCTTCTTGTACAGCTGGGATACGAGTAGATCCACCAACAAGAATAACTTTATCTAATTCGCTTGGAGCAAAACCAGCGTCTTTTAATGCACGACGAGTTGGCTCTAATGTTCTTTCAACAAGACCTGCTGAAAGCTCTTCGAATTTCGCTCTTGTTAACGTTAATTCTAAGTGTAATGGACCAGCAGCTCCAGCACTAATGAATGGTAATGAAATTTGAGTTTGTGTTACACCAGAAAGATCTTTTTTCGCTTTTTCAGCTGCATCTTTCAAGCGTTGAAGCGCCATTTTATCTTGGCTTAAATCAATGTTATTTTCTTTTTTGAACTCAGCTACTAAGTGATCGATAATAACTTGGTCAAAGTCATCGCCACCAAGACGGTTGTCACCAGCAGTTGAAATAACTTCGAATGTACCGTCTGCTAACTCAAGGATAGATACGTCAAATGTACCGCCACCTAAGTCATATACTAAGATTTTTTGTTCTTCGTCTTGTTTTTCTAAACCGTAAGCAAGTGCTGCTGCTGTTGGCTCGTTAATGATACGCTCAACTTCTAAACCAGCGATACGACCAGCATCTTTCGTTGCTTGACGCTCTGCATCGTTGAAGTATGCAGGTACTGTAATAACAGCTTTCGTTACTGTTTCACCTAAGTATGCTTCAGCAGAAGCTTTTAAGTTTTGTAAAATGATTGCAGAAATTTCTTGAGGTGTATACTCTTTACCTTCAACTTCTACTTTGTAGTCTGTACCCATATGACGTTTAACAGACATGATTGTATTTGGGTTTGTAATTGCTTGGCGCTTTGCAACTTCCCCAACTTGACGTTCTTCATTTTTGAAAGCTACAACAGAAGGTGTTGTACGGTTTCCTTCTGGATTTGGGATAACCTTTGGTTCTCCACCTTCCATAACAGCTACACAAGAGTTTGTTGTACCTAAGTCAATACCGATAATTTTACTCATGGCGAATCCTCCTAGTTTTATGTAAATTATTGATTTACTTTTACCATTGATGGGCGAATCACACGGTCTTTTAGTTTATAACCTTTTTGGAATTCTTCCACAACCGCGTTTGATTCAAATTCACTATCTTCCACTTGCATAATAGCTTGGTGTTCATTAGGATCAAACTGTTTACCAACAGCTTCAATCACTTCCACACCTTCTTTAGTCAGCGCTTCTAACAATTGACGATGCACCATTTCCATACCTTGTAACAAGGATTTCGTTTGCTCATCAGTCGCTTCCACTTGCATTGCTCTTTCAAAATTATCAAGAGCTGGCAAGATGTCTGAAACTAGACTTTGTGCTCTATATTTTTCAGCAGCCTGTTTATCCATTTGGACACGGCGCTTATAATTTTCAAAATCAGCTTGTAGACGTAATGTGCGACCTTCCGTTTCCGTTAGTTTCGCTTGTAGCTCATCTACTTTTTCTTGTAAAAGAGCAGCCTCACTTTTTTCTTCTACAGTTTCTTCACTGTTTTCTGGCGTGACAGCTTCTTCAACTTGCGCTTCTTTTACTTCTTCTACCACTTGTTCGTTACGCTCTTCCACAATATTCACCTCCTTAAAAGGTATTAGGTATCATGCATAGCATGATTACCTAAGCATTATATATTACACACAGCAATGAAAATTTCATCACTTGAGCGAATGTATTACTCTCATTTACTTTTTAAGTCCATCAGTAAATTGTCTCGTAAATAACTGTAACAAACTAATTACACGAGAATATTGCATTCTCGTAGGACCTAAAATAGCAATTGTTCCAAGTTGCTCTTCGCCGATCGAATATGTTGCAGAAATTAAACTACAATCCTCCATAGCCGTCGAAGAGTTTTCCCTACCAATTTTCACTTGAATCCCGACTTGTTTATGACGCAAAATGTCATAAAATTCGGCTTCATTATCAATCATGGTAAGTAAAGATCTAACCTTTTGAATGTCATGGAACTCTGGCTGCGAAAGCATATTTGCTTTTCCTCCAAAGTATATCTTTTCCGATAACGGAACTTGAAATGTACCATCCAACATTTTTATTGCACTATCGTAATTATGAACATACCCACGTAAAACTGTAACAATCTCCTTAAAGATTTTATTATGAAGTTCTTCCATCGGTACGCCAGATAGCTTTTCATTTAAAATATTAACCATTTTTTCTAAATCTGATAAATCAACAGATTCCGGAACGGTAATCGTTTTACTTTGTACATGCCCTGTATCGGTTACAATAATAGCGACAGCAGTTTGACGATCAAGCGGCACAATTTGTACATTTTTAAGTTTATTTGTACTTAACTTCGGTCCAAGAACAATGGCCGTATAATTCGTAAGTTCTGATAAAATTTGAGCAGATTGTTGTGCAATTTTTTCCGCTTCAAAAATTCTTTCAGCAAATAAATCTTTAATTTGTACAATTTCAGCGTTCGGTAAGTTTTGCGGCGCTAAAAGATGGTCTACATAAAATCGGTAGCCTTTCTCAGAAGGAACACGTCCAGAAGAACTGTGCGTTTTTTCAATAAAACCTAATTCTTCTAAGTCCGCCATTTCATTTCGAATAGTAGCTGAACTAAATGTAATTTCATCTTTTTTAGCCAACGTTCTAGACCCAACGGGCTGCGCTGATCCAATAAAGTCATCAATAATTGTTTGTAAAATTAAGAGCTGACGTTCCGTAAGCATCTCATCATCACCTCTGTTAGCACTCTTTGTCTTTGAGTGCTAAATCTATTAATAACTTACCAAAATTGACATTCAATTGTCAACGGAAACGTCACGAAATAATGAAACTTTTTCACGCCTATGGAACATTTAATTAGTCAATCAAAAATGATTGGAATACTTCATTCCCTAATAATTTTCCTTTTCGCGTTAAACGCACATGTCCATCTTCCTCTTCAAGCAATCCCTGCTCTTGGTTGCTTTGTAACTGCTTCGCGAAAACTTGATCCATCTCTACATTAAATTTATTGCGGAACGCCGTTTTAGAAACACCTTTTGTTTTTCGAAGCCCTAAGAACAGCTCTTCTTCCATTCTTTCTTTCTCCGTCACTTTGTGAACATCTAAATACGGAAATCCTGTTTCATCAATTTTATTAAAATATTGCTTCAGCGGACCTACATTTTGAATACGTTCCCCGTTCACATAACTATGAGCTCCAGCTCCAAATCCATAATACTCTTCATTATTCCAGTATGTGAGATTATGTCTACTTTTATTGTCACCTTTTGAGAAATTACTAATTTCATACTGGTTATAACCGTGTTTCTCCATTTCATCCATTACTATTTCATACATTTTCGCTTCATGGTCTTCACCCGGAAGACGCAATTTCCCTTTGTTCATTAAGTTATAAAACACTGTTTTAGGTTCCACAATTAATGAGTATGCAGAGAAATGTTGTACACCAAGCGTAAAAGCAATATCTAATGTTTCTTTTACATCTTCTATCGTCTGTCCTGGCAAAGCATAAATAATATCTACATTAATATTTTTAAATCCTACTTCCTGTGCTTCTCGAATCGCGAGGAATGCATCTTCCCTCGTATGCTTGCGCCCGATTTTCTCAAGCAGTTCATCACGGAACGTTTGCACACCAAAACTAATTCGATTCACTCCACCTTCTAGCAGTACATTCAACTTCTCTTTCGGCAGATCTCCTGGATTCGCTTCAAATGTTAATTCACAATTTGGGGCGAACGGACGCAAATGACGATTAATAATCTCGAGTAATTTTTTTGTCTGTTCCATATTTAACGCTGTCGGAGTTCCCCCGCCCACAAAAATCGTTTTTATACTATCAAACGGAACTTTTTGAACCGTATTTATTATTTCCTTCTCTAAATAATCTAAATATTGATCAACCGGTTGGCGTTCAATAAACACTTTATTAAAATCACAATAGTGACAAATGTGCTGACAAAACGGAATATGAATATATGCAGCTTGTACCAAATATAACTCCTACCTTTCTAAAAAGAAAACCTCCGCACTCCGGAGGGTTCTCTACTTCTCTAACGTATTACGAATTTGTTCCATTCGCATTTTCCCCCAATCATACATCATTTCAACGATCGGTAAAAGCGACATGCCTAGTTCCGTCATATAATACTCAACGCGAGGAGGAATTTCGGGATATACTGTCCGATCAACAATTCCATCTTCCATTAACTCTTTTAATTGGTTCGACAAAACTTTATGAGAAATGCTTGGGAATAACCGTTGTAATTCACTGAAACGATGTGGTCCTTCCACACCAAGGTGCCACAGTATCACAACTTTCCACTTTCCACTAATAATAGAAAGCGTCAATTCCTTTTCACAATTAAAATTACCATTTTGTATTTTATCTTGAATATCTTTTCGAATATTTTCGGACATTAACAATCTCCTAACTCTATATGAACTAAAAAGCTCTCTCATTATTGTAAATGAGAGCTGCTCAGATGTCTAAAAAGTAATTATACAGAAAAAAGAAGCCGCACAAACGACTTCTTTTTTATTTCAAATATTAGTTGTCATCCATTTTCAGTACAGCCATAAATGCCTCTTGCGGTACTTCTACAGAACCAACAGACTTCATACGTTTTTTACCTTCTTTTTGCTTATCAAGAAGTTTACGCTTACGAGAAATGTCACCGCCGTAACATTTTGCAAGTACGTTTTTACGCATCGCTTTAATTGTAGAACGTGCTACAACTTTATTTCCGATAGTCGCCTGAATTGGCACTTCAAATTGTTGTCTCGGAATTAATTCTTTTAATTTCTCTACGATTACTTTACCACGGTCATACGCTGAATCACGGTGTACGATAAATGATAAAGCATCCACTTGTTCATTATTTAAAAGAATATCCATTTTCACAAGTTTAGATGGTTTATAGCCAATTAACTCGTAGTCAAACGATGCATACCCTTTCGTATTTGATTTCAATTGATCGAAGAAGTCATATACGATTTCTGATAACGGGATTTCATATGTTAATGTAACACGCGTTTCATCTAAATATTGCATATCAATAAACGTTCCACGTTTACCTTGGCAAATCTCCATTACAGCTCCAACATAGTCATTCGGAACCATAATTGAAGCCTTCACAAACGGCTCTTCTACACGATCGATAGACTGTGGATCTGGCATATTAGATGGGTTATCAACAATAACATCTTCACCGTTAGTTAAATAAACTTTATAAATAACGCTTGGCGCTGTTGTAATTAAGTCAATCTTAAATTCACGTTCAATACGTTCTTGAATGATTTCCATGTGAAGAAGCCCTAAGAAACCACAACGGAAACCAAATCCTAGCGCTTGAGATGTTTCTGGTTCAAACTCAAGAGCAGAATCGTTTAACTCTAATTTTTCTAATGCATCACGTAAATCGTTATAACGAGCAGAGTCAATTGGATACAGACCACAGAATACCATCGGGTTTAACTTACGGTAACCTGCTAACGGCTCTGCAGCTGGACGTTTCGCATGTGTAATCGTATCACCAACACGTGTGTCACCAACATTTTTAATCGATGCTGCTAAGAAACCTACATCACCTACTGTTAACTCGTCACGTTGCGTAGTTTTCGGTGTAAATACACCTACTTCTGTTACTTCAAATTCTTTACCCGTTGCCATCATACGTACTTTATCGCCAACTTTTACTGTTCCATTTACAACACGGATATAAGCAATTACACCGCGGTACGGATCATATAAAGAGTCGAAAATCATACATTGTAATGGCTCTTCTGAATCACCCGACGGAGCTGGTACTTTTTCAACAATTTGTTCTAAAATTTCTTCAATACCAATTCCAGCTTTCGCAGAAGCAAGTACCGCTTCTGATGCATCTAAACCAATTACATCTTCTACCTCTTGACGTACACGTTCTGGATCCGCACTTGGTAAGTCGATTTTATTAATAACTGGTAAAATTTCCAAATTGTTATCAAGCGCTAAGTATACGTTTGCTAACGTTTGCGCTTCAATACCTTGCGCTGCATCTACTACAAGAATCGCGCCTTCACAAGCCGCTAAACTACGAGATACTTCGTACGTAAAGTCGACATGTCCTGGTGTATCAATTAAATGAAGAATATACTCTTCACCATCTTTTGCTTTATAGTTTAATTGTACTGCGTTTAATTTGATTGTAATACCACGCTCACGCTCTAAATCCATAGAGTCAAGCAACTGAGCTTTCATTTCGCGTTGTGTTAACGCGTTTGTTTTCTCTAAAATACGGTCTGCTAACGTTGATTTTCCGTGGTCAATATGAGCAATAATAGAGAAATTACGAATTTTGGACTGTCTTTTTGCTCTTTCTTCTTTATTCATCTATGTTCTCAACTCCTAATAGTCTCGCCAATATACACTAGCACTGATTATATCAATAGAGCAACAAAGATTCAATGAAAACTCGTGCTGCTTACGATACAAATCATTCTATCTATATCTTATGCGAATAAACCATAAGAGACAAACCCTTTTCAAATTTTAAAACGGCTGTCTTACAAATCAGTAAAACAACCGCCTCCCATGTTACTCTTAGCTAAAAATTCCTTTTATTTTCCCAACAACTATATCCGTCCCGAACTTCGTCATTTCATAAGCTACACTTGCTACCGCCATCCCAATTCCTTCTACAACATTAAAACTTCTTAAACGTTCTAATTGCTGTTGTTTTTCTGAGGCCGAAAACGAGCTACCCAAAATTTCTGATTCAGCACCTGTACTTTCTGTCCCTGTCATATGAGCTATTTGTTCATATGACAATTGCTGATAGCCTTTCATACTTTTCAAACCATGATTAGCAAGTGCCACTCCTGCTATCATCATAAGTAAACATAAAGCTACACTACATATACACAAAAGCGCAAAGCGACTCAAACCATAATCATCTGTTCCCCTCAATGTGTATATGCTCCCGTATTATCTTGATCAATTTGATGATGTAGCGCTGCATTTAAACCACTCGCTATTACATTCGCCATATCCTCAATAAAAGTATCTACTTCTTTTGGGGTTACCATTAAATTATGACCAAGAGGAGATAGCACTTCATAAATCAGCCTTCTTTTTTCTTCTTCTTCCAACGTACCAACAGCACCTAAAAACATATTTCTGCTCTTTTCATCCGGCATATCTTCTTCTGTTAATTTTTTCTTTTCTCCAAATGAAAATCCCGCTGGTAACAAAGATCGTGAAGGTTTATTTCCTTCTTTCATCTCTCGACCAAAATGTTTCAAAATAAAATCAATCGTATCACTTGTAATCGAAACAGCATCGACCACAGTCGGAACACCAATTGCGATAACAGGGATACCTAATGTGTCTTTACTTAGTTCTTTACGTTTATTCCCAACCCCTGATCCAGGATGGATTCCAGTATCAGAAATTTGTATCGTGCTATTTACTCGTTCAATAGAACGAGCAGCTAATGCATCAATTGCAATTACAAAGTCCGGGTTCGTCTTCTCAATAATTCCATAAATAACATCGCTCGTTTCGATTCCTGTAATCCCCATTACCCCCGGCCGAATTGCACTAACAGGCCTAAATCCTTCTTCTACACTTTCAGGCTGCAATTGAAACAAATGTCTCGTTACTAATACATTTTCTACAACTATCGGTCCAAGAGCATCTGGTGTTACATTCCAATTCCCAAGACCTACAATTAAACAGCTTGCTTCTTTTGTAACTCCAACCTCTTCTAAGAAACAAGAAAATTCTTTTGCAAAAATACGCTCCACTTTTTGTTGAAGTTCTGTATCTTGCTGACGTATCCCTTGTACTTCAAGTGTTAAATAATTTCCAGGTTTTTTCCCCATCGCTTCAGAGGCAGCTTCATCAATCGTTACTTTTGTAATTATAGTACCTTCTTCTTCTCTCTCTTTTACAATAACTCCCTGTATCCCTTTTTGTTCTTCTTGGCTTTCTTGCAACATTTGATGAGCTTCTACAGCAAGGTCAGTTCTAATGCTATATTTACTTAAATCTAATGGTTCTTTCATCGTATCTCCTCCGTAATTCATAGTAAATATCGTTAGATTTCCCAAAGTTATATAAGGTCATTCTTTCCTTTACGTGAAATTTCATGGATATACTATTGCAATTCTCTTCACCGTTTGATAGAATATCACTTGTTCTATGTAAGAATCGAGTCATTCGATTGCACCAGGGAGGTGAAAAGTATGGCAAACATCAAATCTGCTATCAAACGCGCTAAACTTAGCGAAGAGCGTCGTGCACATAACGCTTCTATCAAGTCTGACATGCGTTCTGCTGTTAAAACTGTAGAAGCTTTAGTTACTAATAACGATCTTGAAAATGCTAAAGAAGCTTTCAAAACTGCTTCTAAAAAACTTGACAAAGCAGCTCGTAAAGGTCTTATCCACCAAAACGCTGCAGCTCGTCAAAAATCTCGCTTAGCGAAACAAGTAAACGCGTAAGGCGTTTAAAAAACGATCCATTTGGATCGTTTTTTTATATACAAAAAAGTTCATGCACTAAGTGCATGAACTTTTTTGTGTCATCACATATGATTTAATCGCATTAAGAAAAATTCGAGCACAAGCTTCTTATCCATCTTTCCCGTCTTCATACTATAATCAGCTTCCGCTAATTCTATAATCACTTTTTTTAATTCTTCAAAAGAGAAAAACTTCGTTTGATTCATTGCTAACTTTACACGATACGGATGTACACCAATATGAGACGCAATTTGATTTTGTCCATAACCACGTTGCTGTAGCTCTTTCACTTGATACAACAAGCGGAATTGACTCACTAATAACGCAAGCAATTTAATCGGCTCTTCCTGCTGCGTAAATAATCCATCCAAAATTTGCATTGCACCTGCAATATCTTTTTTCACCACTTTTTCTGTCAAAGCAAATACATTTTGCTCAACTGATTTTGGCACAAGCTCTGCAACAAGTTTCGTCGTAATCTCTCCGCCCATACCAACGTATAACGTTAACTTGTCCATTTCCTTCGCCAACATCGTTACATTACTTCCCACAAGCTCTAGCAACAAACTAACAGCCGCGTTATCAATATGCACATGCACTTCATCTGCACGAGCAACAATCCACTTCTGAACATCCTGTACTTGCATCGCATTCGCTTCTACTACATCTGCTGTTTTCTTTAATAGTTTTGTAATTTTTTTTCGCTCATCAAGTTTTTCGTAAGGCGCAACAAAAACAAGAATAGAAAATGGAGAAGGTTCACCAATGTATTCTTCTAAAATTTTTATATTTTGCTCTAACTTTTCTTTTTGCGAAGTCAAAAATAGCGGTGATTTTATTAACAGTACTTTTCGTTCTCCGAAGAAAGGAAGCGTACGCGCATCCTCAACCACATCTTCTAAATACGCTTCTTCTAAATCGTATGTCACAACATTAAACTCTCGATCTTCTTCTTCAAGTGCTTCTGTCGTAATAAGCTTTATCGTTTCATTTATAAAAAAAGCTTCCGTTCCATATATTAAATATAACGGAGCAAACTGTTTCTTTTTAATTTTTTTATGTATATCACTCATACTTTTTCCTACTCCCTAACTTGGCAATATATATTTATACTAATGCCCTAGCTTTTGTTTTACAAGTACAAAGGAACAGGCTTTATAACCCGTCCCTTTATTTATATTAAACGCCACGCAATAAGCCCCGGGTTTCTTATTGGTGTGCGGTAATCACCTTCCCTTTATTATTCGCAATAAAAATTTGAGTATAAGTGCCAACTGTTAACATGCTTGGAAACGAAAAACTCACATTACTTCATGATTTACAAGTAACAAAAAAGCTCGTTTTCTCTTCATATGGAAATTGTAGATTTTTTTCTGACAATATTTTATACTAAAGTGGAATGTTGGGGAGGGATTCTAAATGAATGATTTTGAACAAAACGTTCAAAGTAAACGCAATGACGCTATTGATTCAGGGGTAGGATTTATCGTCTCATTTGGTTTTTTCGCAACACTTTTCATCATTGCAACTGTTATTAAATTTATCGGTTCTTAAAGACTGCCACTTCATGGCAGTCTTCTCTTTTTCATCTATTATGTGTTTTATCATATGTGATTTTACTTTTAAAGGTTCCATTTTCCCCTTTAAAAACATAGGAAATAGCACCTTGCTTGTCCGTGCGCCATATCGCACTCCCCATCTTCTCAAAACGCTCTATCACTTCTTTATGCGGGTGTCCATACCTATTCTGCTTACCAACAGATATAATCGCTACACGAGGCTGTATGACGTTCAAAAAAGGCTCTATAGATGACGTATTACTCCCATGATGAGCAACTTTTAAAACATCCACTTGTAAATCTGGATATGCCTCTACTAAAATCTTTTCCCCTTCTTCTTCCAAATCGCCTGTAAATAGCCACTTCAACCCTCCAAATTTTGCCCATATTACAATTGAAGCGTTATTTTCGCTTTTTTCTTTTCCTTTTGGAGCTAAAACGAAAAATTCCGCTTCATTTACACTCCAACTCTCCCCTTCCCCCACTTCAGTTATTTTCATTTCCTTTTCTAATGCCCGTTTCTTGACTACTTTTTCTAATACTGCATCTTTTCCCTTTCGGCCAAATACCACTTCTTTTACAGGTATATATGATAATAATTCTTGCGCAGCACCTATATGATCTGCATCTCCATGCGTTACGATTAATTTATCAATTGTTTTAATACCTTCTTTTTGTAAAAAGGGTATTAAAACATCATTTCCAACAGAAAATTCATGCTTTTTTTGTTGCCATTCTTCCTTATTTACACGAAGCGTTCCACCTGTATCAATAAGATAAATCCCTTTATCATACGGAAGGCGAATTAATATTGCATCACCTTGTCCAACATCAATAAATGTTACACTTCCGCTGCCTCTAAAATATGGATATATATAATGACATGTGCTAATAAAAAGAAATACACTCGCAACTATACAAACTATTTTTTTCGGCGCTCTCCGTTCCCAAACCATCAATATACTGACAATACTGGCGCAATATACAGCTACAAGATTGAAGGGTGTTTCCCCGAAGATAAGCTGGGTAAATGGTAAACTTTCACAATGACTTAGAAAATCATTAGACATACTCAAGCCTATTGATAATACATCGGCAAATCCTTTTGCGAGAAACGGGACAATTGGCATACACAGTAAAATAATAATGCTACATGGTAATACAATGATAGATAAAAACGGAACGTATAAGAGATTGAGGAGAATGCTATATGGAGAAAAATAACCAAAGTGATATAACAAAATCGGAGTACTAACGAGCTGTGAAATGATAGAAATATAAATAGAATTTCGGATTATTCCGTTGCTACTCTCTAACAATAACGGAGCAGACAAAAGTAAAGCGAAGCTACCTACAAAAGAAAACTGAAATCCAATATTAAAAACAAGATAAGGGTCATATATAAGCATGCATATAGCTGTTACACTTAAAGCATCTAAACTAGATAAACGAATCGAGCACATAAAAGCAATCAACATCAAAACTCCTGTTATAGAAGCTCTTATAACAGAGGGTGACGCCCCTGCTAAAACCATATACAAGGGAATACAAACGATAAGGCAAATTGTTGCTACCTCCCTTGTCACACCGCTTCTTAGCAAAATAAAATATACTATCACCATTAACATTACAATGTGCGAACCTGAAATTGCTAACAAATGTACAAGACCAAATCGTTGATATTGCTCTTCCACTTCAAACGTCATTTGTTGTCTATCACCAAATAGTAATGCATTCATAAAAGCACCTGATTGCTCTGGAAACATTTCTGTAACTTTCGAGATTGCTTGTTGCCTCAAAAGAAGAATCCATTGCGTGAGCGACAGTGATGTTTTATAGCATTCAGCAATATATGTAGCCTCAAATGTGAAATGAATATGTTGTTTGTATAAATAATCACGGTAATTAAAACCATGAAAATTCCGAGCTGTTTCCGGTTCTTTCCTCTCACCCTCGAATACACATGATATCCCTGCGTATAATTGTTGCATTTTTTTCTTTTCCAAGACTGATTTGATTCTATAACTTAACTGCACTATATTTTTATTCTGATCTTCAAATTGAAAAGATAGGCGATCCCCATTAACAAGCGGTGCATTTTGTATAACCCCTCTTGTAACTCCATAGGACTCCCCTAGAGGCTTATTCCACGTTTGAACATAGGAAGTGTATATGGCGCTACTAAAGCACGCTACAATACAAAAAATGAAGGTTTTACGCGAAGTGCGATATAAACAGAAGAAAACATTTAAAAAGAGGCAAAAAACTATCAATAAAAGTGACGAGGAAAAGGCAATTGCAACCCCTATTATAAATGAGATTGCAACATACCCCCATTGTTCCTGCAACTTATACTCACTCCTTATAGCATCATTTTTGCTTTCGTGAATACATGCTGTAATTCTTCCATTGATAAATTATCTTTTTCTAAAGACGCAAATAATTCTTTCAACTCTGTATAACGTTTTTGCTCCTCTAATGCAGCAATATCATATTCTAGCGGAACGTGCTTCACTGTTACGTTCGCTTGTTCAAATAACTCTATGGCGTATGGATGATTTTTATAATCCTGCGCATAATAAACCGCTGTAATACCACTTTGAATAATTGCCTTACAACATTGTAAACAAGGGAAATGCGTAACGTAAATTTCTGCTTCCTCTGTTTTCGCACCAAACTTGGCACATTGTAATAAAGCATTCATTTCGGCATGAATTGTCCGAACACAATGATTATCGATTACGTAACAACCATCATCTATACAATGTACGCCACCTTTAATTGAACCATTATACCCACCAGCAATAATTCGTTTATCGCGAACGATCGTCGCTCCTACCGCAAGCCTTGTACATGTACTACGCAAAGATAGTAGATGGCTTTGCGTCATAAAATATTGATCCCATGAAATTCGTTCCATATTTTTCACCTACTTTTTTGTCTACTTGTAGTGTAGCGAAAGAAGAAAAACTTCGTCAATCTTTTACGGAATAATAATTTGATCTTTTATCTTTTCAAGAGACTTCGCACCAATCCCATCAATCTCTAATAAATCTTCTATTTTCTGAAACGGACCATGTTCTTCTCGATATTTCAAAATACTTTCTGCCTTTCGAGAGCCAATCCCTGTAATTTTTTCTAGTTGTTCTTTCGCCGCTGTATTTATTCGAATCTTACCATCTTCCTTAGAAGAAGTAAGCACCCCTTGTTCTGACTCATTTTTACTCGGTATATAAAGAAGCATTTGATCTTGTACAATTTGTGCTAAATTCACTTTTTTCATATCTACTTCTGATAAAAAACCACCAGCCTTTTGAACCGCATCCTTTACGCGATCTCCTTCCTTCATTTCATATACCCCTTCTTTACTGACCGCTCCTTTCACATCAATTATAATTGTTCTTTTCTGTTCCTTTGTATCCGATATTTTCGGTTTACCCTTTTTTTCTATCTCCTTCTCTTGTACATTCATTGTAATAGGCATTCGTTCTACACTCTGATTCGTTTTCCAAAAAACAAGAAAAAGTAAAGTTCCAATAATAGCTACTAAACCTAACCACTTTTTCGGAAAATCCCACATCATTTTACACCTCTAATCATAAATTTATAACATCATTCATATTGTTTAGGAGAAAGCTGTTACGAAGGAGGGATGAAACTTTGAACATAGGAATTATAGGGACAGGAAACATGGGGAATATACTAATCGATGCATTTTTAGAAACCCGTGCTGTCAAACCTTCGTGCCTTACAATCATTAATCGGACGCCTGCAAAAGCATATCATATAAAAGAAAAATACCCTTCTGTTCATATAGCAAAAACAATCCCGGAAGTAATCGAACAATCACAACTTATTTTTATTTGTGTCAAGCCGATAGATATATACCCTATCCTAAAAAAATACGCTGAACATTTTTCTGATGAAACGTGCTTAGTTTCTATTACAAGTCCAATATCTCCATCACAATTAGAGACTCTCGTACCTTGCCACGTCGCGCGTATCATTCCAAGTATCACAAATCGCGCGCTCTCTGGCGCCTCACTATTTACATTTGGAGATAATTGCTCTGAAGAATGGCAACAAAAACTACTTCGTCTATTCAAAAACATTTCTACACCTCTTGTAATAAAAGAAGATATAACGCGCGTTTCATCTGATATAGCAAGTTGCGGTCCTGCTTTCTTTAGTTATTTACTACAACGCTTCATTAACGCTGCTGTAGATAAAACAAATATTACACACGAAGAGGCTACTACTTTAGTAAGTGAAATGGTCGTGGGGATGGGGAAATTACTTGAAAAAGAAATCTTCACATTACCTACCTTACAAGAAAAGGTTTGCGTGAAAGGCGGCGTTACTGGGGAAGGCATTCGGGTTTTAGAAGAGCACGTTGGAGATATGTTCCATAAGTTAATCGAGCGAACACATGAAAAATTTGATGAAGATTTAGAATGCGTTGATCAGCAATTCAATAAACACACATAATAAATACGTCATTTTCATTCCAAATCCTTTTTATAAATACTTACTTTTTTACAATACATTTTCACTTCAACTACTATTCCCACACTTTACGCATACAATCTTCAGATTATGCTAGAACTAAAAATACATTTTCTTTATAAAACAAAAGCAACCTTCTCGGTTGCTTTTGTTTTATCCGTTTTTCTTCGCCATGAAGAAAATACGCTCTGTTTGTTCTGTAACTTCAAGTCGCTCAAAATCACCTGTTACACGAAGCACTGTAAAACCTGCTTCTTCAAGCCATTTCGTTAACTCTTCCACTTGATATGCACGTTGCACGTGACATTCGTCAAACCGATGGTACACATCTTCTTCCGGATCTTGAACAAAGAATGTTAAATCATGCTCTACACTATTTGATTCTTCACCAGGGAAGCAATTCCAAATAAGAGATATTTCTTCTCCATTCACTGTATACGTTTCATTTTGAAATACATGATGTATTTTATATAAAGAATGTACATCAAATAAAAACAAACCATCTTGACGTAAATGATGAAATACTCTTCTAAATGTTTCTTGTACTCCATCTTCTTGCAATACATAATTTAATGAATCACAAAAGATGGTTACACAATCAAACTCACCTGGAACATCAAGCTCTCGCATGTCTTGTTGATAAAAAGGAATAAAGTATCCCTCTCCTCCTAGTTTTTGCTGAGCGACTGTTAACATTTCTTCTGAAAGATCGACACCTATTAAATCGTAACCCTTTTGCACAAGCGGCAGGGTTACATTACCTGTACCGCATGCTACATCAAGAATTTTTGCCTCTTTCATATCTGCCTGCTGTAAACTTTCCTCTGTAAATTCCACCCATTTATCATAAGGGACATCATTCATTAGTTCGTCGTACAACAATGCAAATTGTTCGTATTTCATTGGCCTAACTCTTCTGTAATATCTTCACGTGGCACATCGCCCCATAGACGCTCTAAATTATAGTGATTACGCTCATCTTTATGGAATACATGAGCAACTACATCTCCAAGATCAACTAATACCCAACGTGCTTCGTCAAACCCTTCCATACGTTGTACGTCGATTTGGAACTCATGTGCTTTTGATTTAATTTCACGTGCAATTGCTTGCACTTGTTTGTCTGAATTCCCGTGACAAATAATGAAATAATCTGCAATTGGTGAAATACCTTGCATATTTAGGACAACCATATCTTCTGCTCTCTTATCATCAGCTGCTTTTGCCGCTAATACTAATAAATCTTTATCGTTCATTTACTCATTTCCTCCTTGATAACTGCATTGTATGTTTGGAATGTTAATGGATAAATCGTCTGATCTTTTTCCATTAAAAATTGAATTGTTCTCTTTAACGCAAATAATAAAGCTTGATTTATATCCGCATATGCGAGTTTACGAGCCTCTTCCACTCCTGGAAACTTTCGCCCAGGTTCAATGTAATCAGCTACATAAATCACTTTATCTAACATCGTCATATTCTCATGACCACTTGTATGATATGTAATAGCTTGCAAAATTTCAGAATCCGTAATGCCTACTTCTTTTTCTACTAAGTATGCCCCAACAGGTGCATGCCATAACTCTTTGTTATAGCAAAGTAAATCTTTCGGCAAATCTTCACGTTTAATAATCTCTTCCATCTCTGAAATTGCTCTACATTTCGCATAATCATGGAATATAGCTGCCATCTCTGCTTTTTTTTCGTCCACACCGTATAACTTAGCAAGCTCAATCGCTGTCTCCATTACACCAATTGTGTGTATATAACGTTTTTCATGCATTTGTTGTTTGACAATATGCAGTGCATTCTCACGATTCATACAACCCATTCCTCTCGATATATACCTGTACTTTTTCGGGAAGTAAATATTTACACGTTTTCTTCTCCTTATATCTCTCACGTAATAAGGATGAAGAAACTGCAAATTCCGGAATTTCCACTGTAGTAATCTTATATGGTGTATGCAATGTATACCCAGGTCTTGCAACTCCAACAAACGTTACAAGATTAAGTAAAGCTTCAATGTTATACCACTTCGGTAAATACTCAACCATATCCCCACCAATAATAAAGTGAAACTGCACATCCGGATACTTCTTCGTCAATTGTAACATAGTGTCATACGTATAAGATGGGCCCTTCCTACTTAGCTCTTCTAAACAAATAGAAAAGTGCTCTTCTGCCTCAGTCGCGAGCTCTAACATATGTAAACGACTTTCTACACTTGTAATATTCCGCCCTTGTTTATGTGGCGGAATCTGGTTTGGCAAGAACCATACTTCTTCCAAGTTCAAAGCGTGATATACTTCATTTGCAATTAGCAAATGTCCATAGTGAGGCGGATCAAATGTACCGCCAATGATGCCAATTTTTCTCAAAAGAAACGCCCCTTCCTTTTACATACAGCAACTCTCCTCGGTTAGGAATGAAGAGAGTTGCTATTAATAAAAGTTCAATTGGTTTCGCTCTCTACATCATTACGCATAAACGATAAAAATAGCGCATGCTAGTCTTTTTATCGAGGAAGCTTAATTTGTTTATTTTCTCTTGATTCTTTGTATAAAACGATTGTGCTTCCAATTACTTGAACGATTTCAGCACGTGCACCTTTTGCAAGTTCTTCCGCAACCTCACGGCGATCAAATTCACAGTTTTGTAATACACTTACTTTAAATAACTCACGAGCTTCTAAAGTATCTGCGATTTGTTTAATCATATTTTCATTTACTCCGCCTTTTCCTACTTGAAAAATTGGTGTTAAATGATGTGCTTGTGCACGTAAAAATCTTTTTTGTTTTCCTGTTAACATATATGTTAGCCTCCAAGCTTTTCTATAACTAATTGTTTCATTCTCTCGATATTTGGCGTGCGTCCTGTCCACATTTCAAATGCAAGTGCTCCTTGATAAACAAACATATCAATACCATTTTGAATGATTGCACCTTGCTCTTTTGCCTCACATAAAATTTTCGTTTCAAATGGATTATAAATTATATCTGATACAATCGTTCCTTTTTTTAACGAACAAATTTGTAATGGCGTATGTTCTACGTGTGGATGCATACCTATCGTTGTCGTCTGAATGATAATATCATAATTTCCTTGTTCTTCTGTCGCTTTTTCTAATGACAAAGCAACAGAATTAACATCGGCCGTACGTGCAGCAATAAGTTCCTTTGCCTTATCTACTGTACGATTGGCTACATCAATCTCTTTTACACCTACATCAGCAAGAGAAAAATAAATAGCTCGGCTAGCACCACCTGAACCAAGTAACAAAATACGTTTCCCTTGAAGTGGTTCATTACTAATTGACTGCAGCGCTCGAACAAAACCAATCCCGTCTGTGTTATAGCCAATTAATCTTCCATCCTTATGAACCACTGTATTTACTGCACCGATTTTCCTTGCCAATGGGTCAATCTCATCCAAATACTCCATAATAGCAACCTTGTGCGGAGTTGTTACATTAAATCCTGAAATACCTAATGCTTTTAAACCTCTTACTGCTTCCCCTAGCAATTCCTCTTCAACAAGGAACGCATGATAATGGGCATCCATATTCAAGTGTTCAAATGCATCGTTATGCATAACGGGTGATAATGAATGTCCAATTGGATTTCCGATTACACCATATAATTGTTTCATAAATCCCTCTCCATATTAAATTAAAGATTTACGTAGTGAAACACTTACTCCTTTTGGTACGTGTGCAACAATTTTTGCTCCTGGTTCGTTCACAGTAACCCATCCTAATCCAGAGAATACAACATCTGTTTTAGGTTCACGAATATTAAATTCGTATTTCACTAGCTCAGGCATATTTGCTAATTCTTCTGGCGTTGGTGGGCTTAGTAAATCCCCAGCATGATTTTTATATAATTCATCTGCTTTCTCAAGCTTTGTACGATGGATTGTTAAGCGATTCGAGAAGTGACAAGTAAATGCACGACGACCACCACTTACATAATCAAAACGTGCCAATCCACTAAAGAATAACGTTTGTTCTTCATTTAATTGGAATACCATCGGCTTAATTTCTTTTGTTGGTGTAATAAGCTTTAAGCTTTGCTTTCCAACATAATGAGCCATTTGGTGGTGGTTAATAATACCTGGCGTATCATATAAAGAAGACTCTTCGTCCAATGGAATATCAATTAAATCCAGTGTTGTTCCTGGGAAATGAGATGTTGTAATTACATTTTCAGTCTCATCACTAAATTCTTTAATCATACGATTAATAAATGTCGATTTCCCTACATTCGTACATCCAACAACATAAACATCTTTGCCGCCGCGATAATACTCAATAGCATCTGCTAGTTCAGCAATTCCTTGTCCCTTCGCTGCACTAATTAAAAAGACATCTTCTGGTTTTAATCCTAGCTGCTTTGCACTATAGCGCATCCAATGTTTTACTTTATCATGTTTTACTGACTTTGGAATTAAATCAGCTTTATTTCCAACAAGTAATACTTTATTATTCCCTACGAAACGATGTAAGCCAGGTAACCAGCTACCATTAAAATCAAAAATATCTACAATTTTGACTACTAATGCATCTGATTTTCCAATTCCATTTAAAATGCGTAGGAAGTCATCATCTGTTAACGATACATCTTGAATTTCATTGTAATGCTTCAAGCGAAAACAACGTTGACAAATAACTTGTTCTTTCTCTAAAGATGAGGCAGGAGCATACCCCACTTCGTTTTTATTTTCTGTTTGAATTTCTACACCGCAACCAATACATTTAATTGTTTCAGTCAAACTTTATTCCTCCCAGTTAATTAAACCTTTTTTCTTCATATTTTTCATAATTCTTCGTTCAATTTTTCGATTAAAGCGCGTTACTAATCCGTCCGTTTGTGCTACCGGTACAACTAAAATTGTATGAAGACCTACTCGGTTTCCACCAAGCACGTCAGTCAGTAACTGATCTCCAATTACTACAACTTCATCTGGCTGCAAACGCATCTCTTGTATCGCACGCTTAAATGCGCGAACAAATGGTTTACGTGCACTATGAATAAATGGAATACCTAATGGATCAGCAAAATCTTTCACACGTTGCTCATTATTATTTGAAACGACCGTTACTTGAATGCCTTGCTCTTTCATTTCCAAGAACCATTTTTCAAGTTGCGGCGTTGCATTGGGACGATCCCATTCAATTAAAGTGTTATCTAAGTCAGTAATAACGCCTTTAATCCCACGTTTTTTTAAATCTTCTGGTTGAACATGATATACATTTTTCACATATTCATTTGGTAAAAATAGTTTCAATTTCTTTCACCTCTTTGAGGATTTTTCATAAAATTTTTCGACAACATTTTTCGATATATAACCTGTGGATAAAATTGTACACATTTTCCACATTAATTTTGCAGTTAATTTGGAATTTACTAACAAACTATACACACTTTATCCACCTAGGTATGTGGATAACCACTCGTTTGTGACTGTCATATTTTTTTGGTACATTAAATGCATCAACGAATCAATCCTTATATTATTAGGAGGTGACTCACCTTGAAAACAAAACATATGGAACAGTTATCCACTGAGTTACTCACTGAGTCTTATTATAAAGCAAAAGAACTAAAATTAAATCCCGACTTCATTTTACTTATAAAACAAGAAATCATTAGACGCTCATTAGAGGACAAGCTTGTCAAATCATCTTGATTACATATAAAGTGAAAGTTTAATCAACCCTTACCAATCAAACAGTTAAAGGATAAATTATTAGATGCCCTGTAAAAAGAGCCATCCTACGATGGCTCTCGAATAAACAAGTACTCCCATCTAGGGGATTTCATCATTAAGTATCTTTGCCCATAACTCTTACTTACGGTTATAAAAGCTTTTCTTTATTTATAAGCTAAGCGAGTAGCTATTTTTTCACCAAGACGAAGCTCTTGTCCACTCTTTAATTCCTGCACTACTTCTATCATATCTTTTTCAAACAATAACACAACTGTTGAACCAAATGTAAAGTATGCCATTTCTTCACCTTTTTGAACAGTGTCTCTCTCATGCAAAAGCTCAATACTATTAACAAACATAGCACCTACTTTTACAAGAGCCATATGCTCGCCATCACTGCTTACTTCTGTAACAGAACGATAATTTTTTGACAGTGGTTCTTTCCCGTATTCCATACCAGCTGCATTTACCGGATATGATTTTCTACCGAGTACAAATCTTTCAGTCACAGAACCAGAAAGCGGACTATGAATGCGATGATAATGACTTGGACTCAAATAAATTACCATATATGTACCGCCTGCATATCGCGTTGCACGTTCTTCATTACCTAGCATATCCACGATTGAATAGCGCTTTCCTTTAATATCAAATGTTTTTGTATCCTCAATAGGACCATGATCTGCAAAAACACCATCAACAGGACTAACGATACTCGATGCATCTGTATCAATACTACGCTTTCCTTCTTTTAGCTTACGCGTAAATAATTCATGCAATGTTCTATATTCCTTCAAACCCTTTTCCATCTCACCTTGATTAATTTGAAAAACTTTCGCGTACGATGGAATAATGATAGAGCTCAAACGAGATTGTGCAAATTTACGTAATATATAAGAAGTAAAGCGACCATTTGTAAGTTCTATCATAAGTCGATATAATGTACGTCGCAAATTGCGAAACCCCCTAATCAGTCTATAACTTTAGTTTTCCCTTCTTTTCTTTCTATATCATATGTAAAATTGGTTCTTATTCCCACATATCATATAAAGCTGCCTTATTATATATACAGAAAACTAAGTATGGTATTATTCTTAAATTATTTAGCACCTTCTAATATTACAGATAGAATCCGTCATTTTCAACAGTGAACATGTATTTCTTCTTAGCATAACGCGTTTTCTTTTCTTATTTACAATAAGAAAAGCAGCCCATTTTAAATATGGCTGCTTCTAATACACTTTACTCTTTCGCTTTTTTCTCTTTCTCTGCCCTTACAAACTCGTGGAACATTTTCATTAAAGCACGCTTTTCAATCCGTGATACGTAGCTTCTAGAAATACCAAGCGCTTTAGCGATTTCCCGCTGTGTTTTCTCCTTATCTAGCCCAAGTCCAAAACGTTTCACAATCACTTCTTTTTCTCTTTCGTCTAAAATATCGATATACTCTTTAATTTTTTCTAACTCCATACTAAGCTGAATCATATCAATTACATCTTCAGACTCTGATTTTAATATATCAATAAGCGATATTTCATTGCCCTCTTTATCTTGCCCGATCGGATCATGAAGTGAAACATCTTTTTTCGTTTTCTTTAGTACACGTAAATGCATCAAAATTTCATTTTCAATACAGCGTGCTGCATACGTCGCAAGCTTCGTTCCCTTTCCTGCAGAATAGCTCTCGATCGCTTTAATGAGCCCGATCGTACCAATTGAAATTAAATCTTCTGCATCTTCTCCTGTGTTCTCAAATTTTTTAACGATATGAGCTACAAGCCGTAAATTATGTTCAATTAAAAGATTTCTCGCTTGAGCATCACCTTGCTCCATTAACTCTAAGTACTTTCTCTCATCATCTGATGATAACGGCTGCGGGAACGCATTGTTCTTCACATAAGAAACAAAGACAAACACTTCTCGAACCATATATCCAATTGCGGCGAATAGACTCAAACCTTTCACCTCCGCCAAAATAGTGGTCTTTATTATGTGTATGTGGGCGTGAGGTTGTTTGTGTCTGTACAGTTTATTTATAAAACTCAACACTTCTAACATTTAAAATATTTTATCGTTATATTATAATTAAATAAAATTGTTATTTATATATGAATATGCTATTAAAGGGGACACTATTCATGATTACATTAGAACGATTATTAAATGTAACAATTTATTTAGGGGTATTTTTACTTTTCATTTCGTTCATTACTTTTGTTATTAAAAGAGGGCCTGATTTATTATTTTTTCAATTTGGAATTTCTTTATTTTTTGGAGCTCAAATTATAACTGGAATAAAATTTTTTCATAACTATGGTTTCTCCTTTCACTCAAAACCAGAACTACTTATCTTTATTTTCTATGTAATTGGAATTATTACATGTATACTATTATTCTTTCACTTTCAAAATCCGTATCGAATTTTTTTATTAATCTGTAGTTGTTTATTTTTAACTGGATCCAATTATTACTTTAAAGAAACATTAAATTTTAGTAAAAAAATTCCAAAGCAAAACAAAACTTTTTTAAGTACACAAGAAGACTCTTTTCCAAAAGAAGTTCGTAAATTTTCAGAGGATTACAACAACATAATAAGAAATGATTTTTATGAAATACCGATGATTCCTACTGAATTACAGATTACAAGCAAAAAAGATTCTTCTCATAGTACATCTTACTTAGTTGAACTTCATAATAGCGAAAATGAAATTACTGATGACTCTGTACAATTAACTCCATCAGACCGTTTTTATGTGCTGTTAAATAAACAAAAAACAAAAATATCAAAAATAGTATATGAAGGGCAGAATTTTTTCACATTTACAGTCACACTAAAAGCTCTTAATTTACAGCAAGAACCAGAAATTCATAATATGTTTTTAGAAATAGATAAACGTAGAGCGATGAATCTTCTTAATTTTGAAATTAAAGCCCATACTAAAGAATGGAAAGTAATATTTAAAAGTGATAGTTCTCATTCCAATCTTCCTATCACATTTACTTTTGAAAAACGAACAGGCAAAGTATAAAAATAAAAAGAGTTATTTTCTTTGAAAAATAACTCTTTTTATTTTACTTACTCCAAATCTTTCTCCCCGCTTGGGCATCAATATAACGAATTTCCCGCCTACAATTAAAAGGTTCTTTATGTTTTTCATCTGTCGTTTGTTTGTAAAGTAGTTTGTATTTCGTTTCCTCTGCATCATGATCTAAAAACCATTCTAATTTAACTCGGATAGCCTCTCTGTATATTTCTAACGCTTTTTCTTTAGTTACTTTTGGTGTTATTTCATATGTGAGCAATTCTTTTATAAAGTTGCTAGACTCCCCCGAGTAGTGCATAACAGCACCATTTTCTGCATTGATGTTAATCATAAATTGGTTATACTCTGCCGGAATATCATTTATATATACAGAAAAGATAAATCTTTCAATCCCATCTTCTGCTTCTTCACGTTCCTCCCAAAGACGCAGATATTGTGTGATATCTGGAATAACTCGTTCTAAAAATTGAAGTGCTCTTTGTAAACATTCCTCTCTAGACAGTATTTGCTTTACTTCTTGATCATCTGTCAGTTTTATAAAACCAGTTAATTCATTGGTTAATTTATCAATTTTAACGCTAACTAAATTATTATATTTCAACATCGGTAAATGCTTTTTAAAGAATTCATTCATTAAATATGGATCCTTTTCTTCTTTCTGTTTTTGTAATTCCTCTTTCGGAACAAATTTCATCCTTATTTCATCATCATTTTCTGTCTCATCTACTTTTGTAAAACCTTCTTTATTCCAGTCAAATAATTCGAATACGTCACCTCGTTCGTTACCTTTTTTCGATTTTTCAACAGCTACAGCCGAAGGCAATTTATAATGATCTGGTCCAAATAAATCTTTACCTGTACTTGCATCAATAAACGCATGACTAGGCTCTGGTTCATATACAAGATGGTACCTTTTTACTTCTTCCCCGCTTTCATACTCACTTGAAGAGTATGTTAAATCTACAAATACAAGTCTCATATCTTGTCTAGCTTTCAAATTTTCTAAAACGATATTCTCCTCAACAATTTCACTTGGCCATAACGGTTTTTTCTCTATAGCTTTTTGTCCATTGTAATGAAAATGCACAACATTACCTGAAGGGTGCACTCGCACAACGCACCCTGTATTAGGCAATGGATAGCTATTCACTTCTTGCATATAATTTACTTCTTTCCAACCGCGCCTGTCGTCCTTAACCGTTACATATGTATAGAATTCATATCCTTCTTTTGTATATTTTTTCAAGAACGCATTTACAATCTCTCTTGCCTTCTTCTCCTCTATCGCTTCCTTGCCACTTGAAAAAGAATTTTCATCATCTATCTTAAATTCAATTAAATTACCAGTATGTCTATTTAATGTAATTTGTATCTGTTTCTCCTCATCATCTTTATGTGCCCACCACAATAAATGATACGGGTCATCAACCCCTTCTTGATCATCTACAACAAGACTATATTCATCTGGAATATTAATAATATGAGCCACTTGCTCTTTTCTTTCTTTATCTTTTTGATTCATCATACCGCTCCCTTTATTACAATTTAAGGTAATTATAACAAACAAAACCAAAGAACTATAAAAAAAGACTAGAGATATCTCTAGTCTTCTACTTCGTTTCACGATGTAACGTTACTCGCTTTAATCGTGGACAATATTTTTTTAATTCGATGCGTTCTGGATTGTTTCGTTTATTTTTTTTAGAAATGTAATTACGATCGCCGCACTCCGTACAAGCTAATGTAATATTTACACGCATATTTATTTCTCCTTTCTTTCAAAGATCGCAACTAAAACGTAATTATTACGATTTATATATTATAAAACTTCATTCTATTTGTCAATTGCAAAAACAAGAAGATTCCATTTAGAATCCCCTTGTTTTTATAGTTAAATAAATTTTCTCCCGCATTAACGGGCAGTAAGACCCCCAC